>JANQFF010000102.1 GCA_028277965.1 Pseudomonadales bacterium | reverse complement strand
TCATCTCAGTAGCGATTTTGAGATCCTTTTCTACTGACGGGTGCGCACTACACATAATTAGCAGCATCGGGATAGTTGCTATCAAGACAGTAGAACGCATGACACTTTCCAGTAAGTCCATGTAGAGGGTACCACTTTACAGATAGTTCTCGACCGCAACACGGGAGCCCGCCTGCGTCACTCAATTGCATGACAGGGGATCGCCGATCTATGGGGGATCTGGGTTCAACACCCAACTCAACGGTCTATCTCTCAAATGGCAGAGCTTATAGCGGCAAAGGGATATTGCGATTGCCACGAAGTAGATTGGCTGGGTCGTATCTCTGCTTGATCTGCCGAAGGCGGTTGTAGTGATTCGCGTAGGTATGTCTTACAGCGCTGGGGCTGCCGTCGCTTAAGTAGTTCACGTACTGTGAAGATGCGGCATGCGGCTTCAACTGGGCGATGCTTTCATCGATCCAGGTCATGAGGGGATCGGCCAGTGCGGCGTATGACCAGGCGCCATCGAAGTGAACGGTGGTATGTCCTTCGCATCGCACGAAAGGTGTGGCCGAGTCCGACCTGCCGGTGAGTGCCCCTCGCATTACGTGACCTAAGCCAAATGACCAACCCGGCGGAGGTGCGCTAATAGCGTCTGCGATGACATCGATGGATTTGTCATCGAGGGATTCGAGTGTGATTCCCTGCCAATAGCTGCCCGGCGTGCGTCGGACATCCAACTGCATTGGTTCCTTCCACATAAAGTATCGGCGGACAGAATCGCCCCGTTGGCGACCTGCTTCCCGGAATGTTGTGGTGCTGAGGTCGTCTGCGAGTGGGGGACCAAAATCAAGGAGCGGTTTCAGTACTTTCCGTGCAGCGTTTGGTGTTCCAACAACTACCAGAGTAGCCGCGATAATGGGGTGAGTGTGGGCTTGGGCGACTACCTCTACGGTAACGTTGTCAGGACAGGTTGACTTGAAGTCGCGATACAGCTGCAGGAATTCACGAGCCTGCGTACCGGAATAGACAATTGTCCCGCTCGTCACGGTGTCGATCCCATAAGTGGAGTATTGCCATTCGGTTACAATACCGAAGTTTCCGCCGCCGCCTCGGATTCCCCAGAAAAGATCCGGATTGTCGGTGGATGACGTTTCAACCACATCGCCTTGCGGTGTCACTACCGTCGCCCTTTCCACGGCGTCACAGGCAGCGCCATATAGCCCGACAAACCACCCAAGCCCTCCACCCAATGTGAGCCCGCTAACTCCCACGGCTCGATTGCAGGCAAGGGGGATGACACGATTACGTGTGCCGGTGGCAGCATCCAGTTGTCCCACACGTACACCTCCTCCCACACGAATGGAGTCTCCCCGCCATTCGATACTAGCCATTCGCTGCAGATCGATCACCAGACCATCGCCAGTTGAGGCTCCTAAAACGTCATGACCGCCACTACGAACGGCGATTTCCAGGTTCGTGGCTGAAGCGAGTTCCAGCGCCAGGCGAACGTCATCGTGCGACGTGCACTCTACAATGGCTGCGGGTGAGCGCTCGAATCGAGTGTTCCAGCTCGCAACACGACGCGATTGTGTGTATGACGGATCGTCAGGCATAACGATGCGCCCCTGAAGCTGATTAGCGATGTGCTTCAAGGATACTTGCCCGTCTGGCGCTGCCTTTGCTACAGCCCAAGAGGGAACCGATACCGCTGCTGTTGCACGTAGTAACCGTCGTCGTGTTGGCATGCTCACCTGAGGATAAAATCGAACTACGACCACGGTAGTCTTTTTCGGATGCAGGTTCTTGTACGGTTCGAACCTGAGTGAGTAAGGATTAGGTGAGGCCCACCCGTCGGGCTGAGCGGCGCAGCGCACCTGGTGTGACGCCAGTCGCAGCTTTGACGTCGCGTGTCATGTGGCTCTGGTCTACGTAGCCCACGTCAACAGCAATACTGGCGATGCTCGCATCGGTAAAAAGCAGCTTTCGAGCCGAATGATCCAGACGCCTTTGTCGTAGGGTCCGTCCGACACTTTGACCAAAGTACTTTCGGTAGGTTCGGGCGACATAAACTGGATGTCGGCTTAGTTGATGAGCGAGATGTGACAGATAACCGGAGACCGGGAGTGTTTCCCGGACCAAGAGGTCGTGAGCGTCCAGAAGCCAATCAGGTACGTTTCTCGAAGGTTGACGTGGCCACCAGTGTTTTAAGCGGTCGGTTGATGCTTGCGTGAGGTCACTTAGTGTTGGGTCAGCCAGCAACGTCCCAATGGCTGTCGTGATCCCGGGTCCTGCGACCTGTGGCACTGGCTCGATACCTTGCGTGGCGTCTGGAGGCAAATTGATGACGACCATATCAACGTCATTTCCGCTGGTTCGAGTTGTGTGCTCGAGCTCCGCGGGTTTGTACTGAATTGAGAAACGTTCGCAATAGTGTGTAGAACCCGGCAATTGCTCAATGAGTGTACCGTTCAGAACGAACGTGAACGCCGCATCCTGATGCCTGTGCAGGCCCTGTGAGTGGTGCGCTTGCAAGCGTTTGAACAGGAGTTCTGGTATCACTTCAGTATTTCTCAGCTAATCTCCCTCGTCATGATATGGCGCTCGTTGATTTATGAGAAGCGAGTCTCACCCTGGGTGAAATGTTCCCTTCCGAGGTCGCGCGGTAGCATGAATTAATGTGCCCCTCGGATAACCCTTAGGGAAACATCAGATGGTATCCCGATATACTGGGAACGGCGGCGTGTGGGGGAACGCGTTGTGTGGTACTGGAATTTTACAGGGACCATCTCCGCTCTGGCGGCCGTTGTACTTCTGGGCGCATGTAGTGCTAGTCCAATCCAACCGCAACGAGTCGTGGATGACGGCGGCAGGCAAAGCGGCAGCAAGCTGTCGGCTGAGCGTATCAACGCAATACGCGAGCGCTACCTCGGACAGTACTTCGTGTTGCGTGAAGATTGGTATGAATATGCCTGGATCGATACGGACCCCGAAGGCGGATTCGGCGAACCGACTCCCCGCACGAAATTCCCCTACGGCATAAAGGCCAGGTCGCACGTCCGTCTGGTAGCACCGGCGGGAACGATAGCTCGCATCACTGGTGTGAATTCCAGGGCACCGCAGGTACTTACTTTCATTGCACAGACGTTGGACGGGCAGGAATTCTACCCGCGTCTGCTGGCGCGTCGACCGAGAACCGTCATGTTCGGGGCACGCAATTCAAGTGAGCGTGTTTCCCGTGTGCGGATGGATGACGATGACTTCACCATGGAGAAGATCACCTACTGGCTGACGCATCACACGATGGAGTTTGTGGAAGCTCCTCCCGAAAGGACTTCCGCAATAGCCTCACAGTCCGAGCCCTCGGAGTTAACCGTCACAACGCCCACGATTGCCGCCCTGAGCGTCGAGGCTGCACCCAGCCACGTTTTGCCCGGGGAGGAGGTCGAACTCGCGCTGCAGTTCGAGGTAAGTGCACCTCAGGACGCCACGGTGAACGTTCGGGAGCGGCGCACACTCTCCTTCAACGGGAAGGTACTGCCTTCTTACCCGGTGGAGTCCGCGAAGGTACGCGGTGGGGGGAGTTTCGCCACCTCGGTGAGCCAGACGATCCCTGCCGGAGCTTCGGAGGGTGTGTATGAGTACCGCGGCGAGGTGTGTGTTCTCGCAGACTGTATCGACAAACGGACCCGATTCGAGGTGTTGCGATGAATGTATTGATGAGGTCTCTGGGAGTTTCGGCGATTCTTCTTTCCATCGGCTCGGCGGCACACGCGGATGACCTGTGCAGCGAGATTGCGGAGCGCGTGAGCCTGTTGGAGGCCGCCCACCAGCAGCTCGACCTGGTGAGAGCGGAACACCAGATCCGGACGCAGGCGCTGCAAAACGCCCGGAATCAGCTGGCACTCGCAAAGCGCTACACGGCTGCCGTGGCTGCTTACGAAGCCGCAACAAAAAAGCTGGATGTAGCGGAGAGGAAGGCGAACGAGGTCAGACAGCGAACCGGTGACGTGTCCGCCCCGGCCCGGCTCAT
>JANQFF010000091.1 GCA_028277965.1 Pseudomonadales bacterium | reverse complement strand
CTGACATGTATTGCGATGCTGAGCTGGTAGACAGCCTCGACTACACGCTATTCCCCAATTTTCATCCGTGGGGTGCGTTCAACGGCATCGTCTACCGGTCCGCCCGAACGGCAACGATCATCGCAGTGCCATCATGGAATGCATCATGCTGGCGCCATTCGAAAGTGAACGGCCACCGGCTGCTAAGGTCCACTGGCTGGAACCAGACGAAAAATGGTCAAACGCGCTGGGTTTTCTCGGTAAAGTCTTCGACCAGGACAGCTTCAACATGCCGAAGGTCCAGGCGGGTCTCGAGTCCACCTACCAGACTGGCGTTGTCCTGTCGGGTTACCAGGAATCAAAGGTTCGCTGGCTGCACACCAAACTGACTGAATGGATCGGTGAATAATGGCAAGCATGACCCACCCTTTCGACCCGGATTCCCTATACCAGCTGGACGACGACGGAAACATTCGGATCACCAACGGTAATCGGGTTGGGATATTCACCACCGAGGGCATCTGGATTTCCGGCGACATCAAACAGGCGGATCCGCAGCTCTGCGTCTGGGTTGGGAACAACCCGGACCCGGCCACAGCTTTCCAGCGACCCGGAAGATCGCAGAAAGTCGACTGACTCTGTAGGAGCGGCTTCAGCCGCGATTAACATCCACCGGATGAAAACTAGTAACAATGGGGTCAGACCCCATTGTTACTAGTTTTTACTCGGGTGGAGGCTCCGTGGGGTCAGTCGCACGCGACTGACGGGCGAGCAGCAAGTCGCGTACTAGCGATTTGCGGTGATGCGAGCCTTGGTCCGGCAAACACGGAGCAATCGCGGCAGGGATGCCGAGATAGAACTACTCGGGCGGGGGCTCGGTAGGATCACTCCCATCCAGCGGTGCTCCAGTACCGGATGAACCGGCAAAGAGTCTTCTGCCATCCGGAAACGTGACATCCCTCCCGTTAGCGCGCAATGCGCCATCCGTCGCCTGGTAACCCTCGACCAGCACTTCCGTGCCAGGGCGGACTGAGGACTTTTTCCAGCCGCGCCGTACGAGCGCACCCGGAGGACCCGCTTCGATCATCCAGTCTTCAACACTGCCATCGTCGTTCGTGACACGCAGATGCATCCACGCATGCGGGTTGATCCACTCCATTTTTGTGATTTTGCCGCGCAGCTTAACCGGTTTGGTGGCGTCGAACTCAGACGCAAAGGCGTGATGCGCATTTGCTGCTGGCACACATAGACACAACAAAGACACTGCTAACAGCTTCCGCAACATCATTCTTCTCCTCCACTCTGCGCACCCTCTCGCTCTTTTGCCCGTGCAGCACTCAGGATATTGGTCATGCCGTAGTTGCCTTCGTGGCAGGCATATTCGACAAGCTCATACTGACCGTTGTCGAGATCGAAGTGAAACATACCCGTCCACGGGGCTGTCCAGACCGTGTCGTCTTCGATGGTGAACTGGTATTCGAGCCGCGTTTCACCCACTCGGCGATATCTCTCGGTGAGCTTGAGATTCTCTCCCGCTCCGTTGAACACCGCACGGCCGTTGAAGCCCTGGACCTCAACAACCAGCGTGTCACCGTCCCAGTAACCGCGGGAATGACCCAGCCACTGTTTGATGTTCTCTCCGAGCGGCGGCTTTGGCGTGGTCGGTATTACCCGCGTTTCGTGAATCATTTCTTTCTGTATCGCAACATATCCCGGGCTCTGGGATATCTGCAATCCGTTGTTGTAAACCCTCGGCATCATCATTGAAGGCAGTCCCTGGGTGATGCATCGAACCCAGGTCGACAGGTCTTCGGGACCACCCGCCAGTGGACGGTTGTAACGCAGCTCCTGGAGCTTCGCATATCGTTCCTTGCCGAGCTCGGTCATCGGCGGCATTCGGCCACTTGGCGGATCGATGATCATCGCCACCTGCCGCGACGGGGCAGTTTTCACATACCCGAGCGTCGTGTCCCGCCACTCACGCTCGTAACCCCAGATGCTGCCCAGGGTACCGCGTTCCCGCCTTGATGCAGCCTGCTCAGCAGAAAGTTCATCGCCTTCCAGTTCCTCGGGCTTTTCCAGCGGAATACCGTGGGATGAATTCCCGGACCACATCCCCTGAAGATCCGGTTCACCCCAGGGTGTTAAGGGTGTCTCGTAGGGGGTTGTGTCTTCTTCAGCCACCAGACCGACAAACTGTTCCTCCTGGGTGCCCTGCCAATTGGGTTCCACCAGCGCAATCAACACACCGTCCGGCCCCGAGACAAACCCCTGCCGGGCATCTGTGCGAGCATGTTCGGGAACGGCGGGCTCACGGACGTTGAGCTCTCGGGCAGTCATATCCGCTACAAGCGTGTCGATGTCCTCCACGGCAAACGCGATATGGTTTATGGCCCGCTCATCGGTTGCAGCCGGACGGCCAACCTCCGGGTACTTTTCGACAAACAGCCACACATCCCCAAAGCGGACACCAGCCAGTGTATCCCGGTAGACGCCGGCTTTACCGCCCAGCACATCCGCATAGAATCGAATTGCGGCTTCAGGATCAGTGGACTGCAGCTGTACATGATGAAATCCAATGTGGTCTGGATCATCCACAAACTCTATACGCGTACCCCAGGGATCAAAGATGAAGCCATGGTTGTACAGTCCCGGTATCTCGCGCACCAGCGAGCCGTCAGCAAACCGCTGCAGCCGCACTCCGGCACCACCCACACCAACGGCTTCAAGTGCCAGCATCTTCTCCTCAACATCCGGCACAGAAAGGCCGATGCGGTTCACACCCGTACCCTGGCTGCCGCCCACAGTCACACCGGCTACAAATTCGATGCGCATACCGTGACAGTCAGTGACACGCGGCTGATCCGCCACCGCTTCACATCCGAGGTGGTCGCCGTACCACTTCACCGCAGCGCTGGGTGCAGACAACATCACTCGCACGTAGTGCAGCTCGGCAGCGCTTGCAATGCTACTGGCCATCAACAGACCCGCCACACAGATCGTCTTAAGGACTGGTTTCATTATTGACCTCCCTGCTCTGCCCCACGTCTCAGGTGGCCATAGAGCAATTCTTCGGAATATTCGACACATTTGAATTCGAGCACCTGGGCGTTTGGCTCCAGGCGCCTGTACAACGGCAGCGCGATTGTCCAGGGTGCCGTGTAGACATTCGGATCTTCCATTCTTGCTTCATACCAGATGGAATCTGGTCCCATTGGCGTAAAGCGTTCTTCAACTTTGAGCGTATCACTCGCGAAATTCCCTGCCCGGTCAAGCCATGCCTGGCCATTGAACCCGTGGGCTTCGACAACGAGCGTATCTCCTTCCCACCGGCCGTGAGAGCGCCCCATCCAGCTGTCAATAGGCGCCTCTTCCGGAGTTTCCTTGTCCATATGAATGGTGCGGTTCGCTTCCGCAAACCCATACACCATCATGATTTTCTGATCGCCCTGCAGTATATGGAACGGGTACGGCATGTAATTGGCGCGAGGTATACCCGGAAGGAAACACTTCACCTCGGTATCTTCGGCAAAACGGGCAGCAAAGTTCTGGGCCCGTTGCTCTAGGGCCCAGTCCTGATACGGAATCTCTCCTTCCACCACCACGCCGAGACCGGGTGGCGTCGCCGTAAATACTCCATACTCTGTCGGCCCACCATAGGAACCATGATCTTCCAGATTCCAGTTAGCTGTACCCATCGCCTGCCAGACGCCATTCAGGTTGGGGTTCCCATCCCAGGCGCGCGGTATCGGATCGACCTCCGGCTGAGTTGCTGCACACCCTCCTGCAATCAGCACAAGGCAGAGCCAGGATATTGGATTCTTTTTCATATTTTCCCCTCGTAACCCGATTATAAGGCAGGCGCTTCTTCTATGTAGGTCATCATCAACTCTTCCCGCTCCATCGGATCGATGACCCGGTTCCCAGCCGGAAAACCATTGAGCAGCAAAACGTACGCGGTGATGGCCGCGTATTCTTCACCGCTCAGGCTGTTTGGCGCAGCTTCAGGCATGGTCTGGCGAATGACGTCGAGCAGATCTGCAACCGAGGTATCCGTCCACCGGTACATGAACTCCTCACCAATGATGGCAGGTGCTGGACCGTGCCCCGCAACCTCCCCTTCTTTGTCCGCATGACATGAAATGCAGGACCTTTCATAACCGGCTTTACCTGCCTCAGCCTGTGTCTGGGTATACACCCCGTCCCAGACGGATTTGTCCTCAGCATAGGCGCTGAACGACATGATCAACATCAGTAGAAATGCATACTTCACGGCAGTGCCAGCGCGATGAGTTCGGGCGGTGTCCCGCCGATGGTCAATGCAATGTACTGCTTGCCACCCACCATGTAAGTCATAGGTGTGCTTATCGCCCCCCTGGGAAGGTCAGTCGACGCGAGCTCATCGCCTGTTGCCTTGTCGTACGCCACCAGGCGAGGTCCCCCACCTGCTCCACCAGCGGACAACGCGGTAATGAGCAAGGTCTTCGTCACGAGCGGTCCGCCACGGCCGTCACCGCCAAGTGGGGGCAGGTTCAGATGACGCAACATGCGGTGATTGCGGATCCGGTCGCCATTCCCGAGTGGTGTCATCCACACATGTTCACCGGTATTCATATCGATGGCTGTCATTCTCGAGTACGGCGGTTTGAAGAGCGGCAGCCCTCTTGGCATCCGCGGCATCGTGACCATACCTCGTCCCTGAAGACGCAGGCTTTCCGGCGCACCATGGGTGTAGTCGAGATTCCCTCCATCCGGCTGATAGAACGAAATGACCCCAGCCTGGTTCCGCGAAGGGACATAGAGAATGCCAGTCTCCGGATCGACACCCGCCCCTGACCAGTTAGCTGCCCCTCCACCGGTAGGTCTGAAGAGTAGTCCCTTAACCTCATCGTCAGCGATCATCTGCGGAGTATAGAGAGGTCCAATCCGGAACCCTTCTATGGCTTTCAGCGCCATCTCCCGGATCTCTGGGGTGAAATCAGCCAGGTCATCGATCGTGACACCCTGGTATTCGAACGGTGCAGGTTTCGTGGGATACGGCTGGGTCGGCGCCACAACCTCACCTGGGATGTTCGTGTCCGTTGGAACTGGCCGCTCTTCAATGGGCCAGATCGGGTCCCCTGTCACCCGGTCAAACGCATAAAGGAAACCCTGTTTGCTGGTCTGGGCCAGGGCTTTGATCGGCCTGCCGTCGACGACCACATCAAGAAGGTTGGCCGCCGTCGGGAAGTCGTAATCCCACAGACCATGATGGACTGCCTGGAAGTGCCAGAGCTTTTTACCCGTGGCGACTTCGACCGCAACAATAGATTCCGAGTAGAGGTTGTGTCCTGGTCGATGTCCGCCGTAGTAGTCATTGGTTGCAGTCCCCGTCGGGAGATAGACAATCCCCAGTTCCTCATCCGCACTGAGATACGTCCACACATTCGCGTTGCCGGAATAACGCCACGACTCCTGTTCCCAGGTTTCAACACCCTCTTCCCCTTCGAGCGGCACAGTGTGAAAGTCCCACTTATGTTCACCGGTGCGCACATCCCATGCCCGCACCCAGCCGGGTACCGCTTCCTTGTTGATGATGCGGTCCGCGACTGACGACCCGTGTATCACCGTGTCACCAACGACAATCGGAGGAGACTGGACGGAGTACAGCATGGCGTTCAGGTAGTCACGCTTGTTACGGTCCGCGCGAGGCAGCCCCTCAGTGAGATCGACTTTCCCGTGAACACCAAAGTCATCACAGGGATGGCCTGACAACGCATCCACACAGATCATGTAGCCGTTGCCCGTACCCCAGAGAATACGCTGATCACTGCCGTCTTCGTTCGACCAGTACGCCACACCGCGCTGCCGCCAGGTCACGGTCATCGAGGTAGTCCCCTCCTCGTAGCTTTTTGGATTGAACACCCAGGCGGTCTCTCCGGTACTGGCATCGACAGCAGCACCCTGGGACAGCGGTGTGTTGAAATACAACAGCCCATTCACCATCAGGGGAGTTGCCTGAAAGTTGGCATAGTTCGGCGAGTTCTGGACACGGTAGAGATTGGGCGTTTCCGCCTCGAGCTGGGCCACAACAGTGTCTCTGGATGCTGACCATTCACCGCCGTTGGCTGTCGTTTTGGTCAGGAAATCGTCCACAGATTTCCATCGCCAGGCAACTTCGAGCTTGCTGAAATTCTCCCTGTTGATCTGATCGAGCGGAGAGTATTTGGTTCCGGCCTTGTCCGCCCCGTAGACGGGCCACTCACCCTCGTTCGCATGAACCGCCATCGCGAGACTTAACAATCCAATAGAAGTGAGCCGTTGCAACATGATCAGATATCCTGGTTGAAGACAGGTGTGCGTTTTTCCATAAACGCTCTCATGCCTTCCCTCGAGTCCGCTGATCCCTGCCCAGCCAGCACTGCCCTGCGTTCGTCTGCCAGGGATTCCTCGATCGTTTTCGTTTCAAACCCGACAATGGTGTCCAGCATGTTTTTTACCGACAGTCGTGGTTGCCTGGCCAGTTCTTCGCCGAGTTCCTGGGCACGCGCTTTGAGTTCCGCCAGCGGTATCACTTCGTTGACGAGGCCCATCCGCAGGGCTTCCTGACCGTCTATCTTGCGCGCACGAAGAATCATGTCGAGGGCGTGATTGCGTCCGACAATTCGCGGAAGCCGCGCTGACCCACCCCAGGCCGGAACACCACCCAGGTCCATCTCCGGCAATCCTATCTGGGCACCTTCTTCCGCCGCCAGACGGAAATGACAGGCAAGTGGTAGTTCCAAACCGCCGCCAAGGCAGTAGCCAAACAATGTAGCGATACAGGGTGTGCCACCATTTTCGATCTGATTGAGAACACGCAGCCGCTGATCGAAAAACGCGTCACGGCTTCCCGCCCGTTCAACACCAGCAGGTATCTGCTTGAGGTCCATCCCCGCCGAGAAATGGTCGAGACCCTCACCCGTAAAAACAATCGCGCGAACGCCATCGTCAGCAAGCAGCTCCGGCAAAACCTCTTCGAGGCGGTCGATGTACTCGAGACTCATGAGGTTCCACGGCGCACCGTTGATACTGATCGTCGCTACCGCGTTTTCTACGGACAATAGAAATGGATCCGACACTCTCCCTCCAGACGCTCCCCTGTAAACGCTCAACCATACCAGATCCTTTTCCTCCAAAGGGATTCAGGTAGACTCCCCTGCACCCAACCATATTGAGATTCCTAAATGGCTGAAGAAACATCAGGATACACACCACCCGAGGTCTGGACCTGGGACCAGGAAAGTGGTGGACGGTTTGCCAACATCAACCGGCCAATCGCGGGACCAACCCACGATGAAGAGTTGCCCGTGGGGGAACATCCGCTCCAGCTGTACTCTCTTGCGACACCCAATGGCGTCAAAGTCACGGTATTGCTGGAAGAGCTCCTGGAAATAGGCAGGGATGCAGAGTATGACGCGTATCTCATCAATATCGGCGAAGGGAAACAGTTTGGCAGCGGGTTCGTCGACATCAATCCGAACTCCAAGATACCAGCGCTGCTGGACCGGGGAACCGACCCACATACACGGATATTTGAATCGGGCGCAATTCTCATTTATCTGGCTGAGAAATTCGACGCGTTCCTGCCAAAAGATGGATCCCGGGCAGAATGCCTGTCCTGGCTGATGTGGCAGATGGGCAGTGCTCCTTATCTCGGCGGCGGCTTCGGTCACTTCTACGCCTACGCCCCCGAGAAATGGGAATACCCGATCAACCGCTACACGATGGAAGTGAAACGTCAGCTCGACGTCCTGGAGCGGAACCTCACGGACCGCCAGTATCTATGCGGAGACGAATACACCATTGCAGACATGGCCAATTACGCATGGTATGGCGCATGTGTGCTCGACAACATCTACGATGCGTCTAAGTTCCTGGACGTTGACTCCTACAGCAACGTGCAACGCTGGGCGAAAGAAATTGAAGAGCGTCCCGCTGTT
>JANQFF010000058.1 GCA_028277965.1 Pseudomonadales bacterium | reverse complement strand
GCTTGGCCATGAGCGGCATCGCAAACTCGTAGAAAGTGTCAGAAATGATCGCTACCTGAAAACGCTCCCTGGCCCACTCGAGAAAATCCCGGGCGCCCGGCAGCGGGTCGAGCCTGCTGATCTCTCCCTGGATCAGCGACATGGTGATACCGTGTCGCTCGAGCATCTCCAGGCGAAAGTTCATCAGATCGTCGTACACTGGAATGTCCCGTGTGGTCTTGCGGAGTTCCTCGACCTCAACGGCATCGGCAACAGCCTGCCACACTTCGGGAATGAGGACCCCCTCGAGGTCCAGGCAAAGAATATTCAAACGTGTATCTCTCTATTTCGCGGGCTATCTTACGGGTAACTCGAGACCGTCAAACAGCGCAATACGCTCTTTGGCGGTCTTGCATGCCACAGCCTGGTTGACCAGCTCATCATCGAGGTGAGGCGCAAACGCGGTGATGAAGTCTCGCATGTAACGTCTCAGGAATGTGCCTTTCCTGAATCCGATGTGCGTGATGCTGGGCTCGAACAGATGGGACGCATCCAGGGCAACCAGGTCAGCGTCCTGCACAGTATCGAGGGCCATATGCGCGATGATCCCAACGCCGACACCGAGCCTGACGTAGGTTTTGATGACATCGGTATCGGTTGCCGTGAACGCAACGTTGGGCTGCAATCCCCCAACCTGAAACGCTTCATCCAGTCTGGAACGGCCCGTGAAGCCGAAGACGTATGTGACGAGCGGAAACTGCGCAACCTCTTCGAGGTTGAGCGGACCTGACCGGGCACTGTCACACAACGGATGACCCTGTGGGACTACCACTGCTCTGTTCCACCGGTAACAGGGCATCATGACGAGATCCTGAAAAAGCTCGAGACCCTCTGTTGCGATGGCAAAATCGACTTCCCCTGACGCGGCAAGCTCAGCGATTTGCTCTGGCGAACCCTGATTCATGTGCAGGCTCACGTCAGGATAATCCAACCGGAAATCCCTGATGATCTCAGGCAGTGCGTAGCGTGCCTGAGTGTGAGTCGTTGCGATCCTGAGACTACCCTCCCGCTCGTTCGAATACTCCTGCGCAACCTGTTTGATTGCGTTGACCTCACGAAGGATTTCACCGGCCATCTCGATGATGACTTCTCCAACCTGCGTGACATGTGTGAGGTGTTTCCCGCTACGGGCAAATATCTCTACGTCGAGCTCGTCTTCGAGCAGACGGATCTGTTTACTGATACCAGGCTGAGAGGTGAACAGACTTTGCGCAGTGGCCGACACATTAAGGTCATGGTGTGCCACTTCCCAGATGTACCGCAGTTGTTGCAGCTTCATGCTTCAGATGGTTATAAAAATGAGCTTTAGCATAACTCATCGATGAATAGGGGTCATTGTTCCCAGGCGTTGGCAATCCCATGCGGCACGTGCCCTGTGGCAATGTGTTCCGCCGCTTTTTCGCAATGGCTTGTCTGATCATCGAAGAAGATGTCAGCGCCAAACCCTCTCAAAAACTCGGTTTTGTCCATGCCACCGAGGAAGAGAGACTCGTCCAGACGAATGTCCCAGGCACGCAGGGTGCGTATGACCCGCTCGTGGGCCGGCGCACCCCGGGCCGTGACCAGCGCCGTACGTATGGGGCTCACGCCCTCGGGAAACTCTTCCTGCAGCCGGTGCAGAGCAGAAAGAAATGTTTTGAACGGACCACCCTCGAGCGGTTCCTGAGCCTGATCAGCCTCGGATTCGCTGAATGCGTCCAGGCCTTCGGACTGATACACACGTTCCGCCTCGTCGGAGAAAAGAACCGAATCGCCGTCGAACGCAAGACGCAGCAAATCGTCTTCTGACTGTGACGTGGCACTGCGTCTTCTGCCAAGCAGCATGGCTGCAGCCACGTTCTGGTCGAGGGCCTGACGAACGTCTTCAGCAAACGTCGAAAGGAAAAGGTCACACCCGAACGCATTGATGTATCGGTACGGAGACTCACCCCCACAGAACGCCGCCCGGGTGATGTCGAGATCGTACGCCCGAATGGAATTGAATACCCTGAGACCCGTGTCCGCAGAGTTTCTGGAGAGCAAAATAACTTCAACTCTAGGTTTATCAAGTAACTTATTGATATTTAATAGTTTTTCTACTAAATAAAACCCGTCTCCAGGCTCAAGAACCGTTTCTTCCTGCTGAATCTGGTACCGTCGATAAGCCTCCAGCCCATCGGATTCGTAGATGTTGTTAGATGCGGAGAGGTCAAAAAGCGCCGTTGAGGATATCGCAACAGTCAGGGTCTCATCCGGGCCAGGCGCTGTCATGCGTCCAGGTCCGGAATCAACTCGCTTTCGAGCTTTGCAATCATGTCTTTGATTTGCAGCTTGCGCCTCTTCAGACGCTGGATGCGCATGTGATCGTGATGATGGCTATCGATCAGATGTTCGATCACCACGTCGAGATCACGGTGTTCCACTCTGAGGGTATCCAGCCAGCCCTGCAGTTCGGTCTGATCCAATATCTCTATACTTCAGGTGTTTAGTGGCATGATACGGACAAAGAGCATCTCTATAAACCACCGGAGAGAGACTGCACCTTGAAAACGTTGCTCGTTGTTCTCGCCATCATCGGCGGGCTGGCTATTCTGCGGTATCTCAGGCCAAAACCGCAGGTGGCTCCTGCTGCAGCACGGCAGGCTGACATGTCCCGCGACGAAGCCGCTGCGGTCCTCGGCGTTGATGTCACAAGCCCCGCCGGTGAGATCATCGAAGCCCACAAACGCCTCATGCAGCGCGTTCATCCCGACAAAGGGGGCAGTGCTCATCTCGCACGCCAGCTCAATGAGGCAAAATGGGTTCTGCTCAGGAAATGAGCGCTTCTACACGGTTACCCAGTTGTGCGCTGAGTCTCAGTCGTGAGCCGAGCACCGGACTATTATCCGAAAATGGCCAGGAATGCACTTGCAGAGCGTCGTAGCAAGCCGCGCTTCCAGACCGTTGGATTGCTCGTGAGCGTACGCCGAAAGGGACGGTTAACTCGCTTACAGGGCACCGCGACAAACTTCAACCGTCATGGAATCGCCGTCGTGGTCGATCAACCACTGTCTAAAGACGCTGTTGTTTACCTTTCACTTCGGAACGGCGATATACAGCTGGAGAATGTCGTAGGCATTGTTCACAACTGTAGCAGCCAGTCACACGGTTACCGTTGTGGGATCCAGTTCCGGCCTCACTCACAGAACCAATTCGACTGCGATCACGTTGAAAAAACTCTCGCTATTCTGGAAGCACGCTTTGCGGCTGCAAACAGGGCTTCAGAGAAATTGGCAGCGAGCTAGTTCGGGTCCCCTCCGGACAGAAACTAACTGGTACTCATCAGCTCAAGCGCCTCACCTTCGAGTGCAATGAGCCGCTTGATCCAGTTATCCAGCAGTTGGAACTCCGCATCTGCAACTTCGAATGACTGGCTTATTTCCTTGAGCAGACATTCTTCTTCAATTTCGAACGCGCCATCAGCGTAGCTCAGTTTCAGAAGGTTCAGAAGTGCCACGATCCGTGTCTGGCGGCTGTCAAAAACTTCATCAATTCCATCGAGCTCCAGGTACTCGAGTTCGTCGGGATCACTGAGGTCCATCTCCCGTCGAAACTCGTCCAGCATACCTTCTTCGTTGGGGTCCAGTAATCCATCAGACACAACGACGTTGTGTGCCAACCGGAGCAACGCGTGACGCTGGTCATCGCTGAGAACTGATAACCACACGAAGAATCAGCCCCCGATCACAGCAGCTGTTGGATGAAACTGGCAACCATGATGATTACACACAACCAGCCCATGCCGATCACGGCTTTCATAGCCCAGCTTTGATCAAAAAAATCTTCGATGAGGTGCCACATATCCCGGTTCCTTGTTAGTTCGGCCATTCTATCGCGACTTGGGGAAGCGATACATAGGCACCTGGCCCCCGTTCACCGCAATTGCAGCGAATGTCCCTGGCAGACGCCCGTGAGGTCGTGGTCGTCATGACCGTCGATATCGACACGCACGAGGTCTCCCGTCGACACACGCAGGTCCTCAGGCCGTGGAAACACGACTGTCCCGTCTATCTCCGGCGCATCGAACCAGGTGCGCCCCGTGATCTCGTCACCCGATTCATCTACCAGGACCTCCAGCGTTCTGCCGACGAGCCGGTCCAGACGCCGTGCGCTGACCTCAGCCTGAACCTCGTACACCCGCTCCTGCCTGTCCAGCTTGTCCGCTTCGTCCACATGTCCGGAAAGCTCATTTGCTGCCGCCCCCTCTACCGGGGAGTATGCAAAGCACCCTACCCTGTCCAGCTGAGCCTCTTCGAGAAAGTCGAGCAGCAGCCCCATATCCTCGTCGGTTTCCCCGGGGAAACCGACAATGAATGTGCTTCGAATCGCGAGATCCGGGCATACCTCCCGCCACCTGCGTATCCGCTCGAGTGTCTTTTCAGCGTGAGCCGGGCGCCGCATTGCTTTGAGTATTCGAGGGGACGCGTGCTGCAGCGGAACATCCAGGTAGGGTAACAGGCTGCCTGAAGCCATCAGCGGTATCAGCCGATCCACGCTCGGATACGGATAGACGTAATGCAGACGAACCCATGGTGCGATGCTGCCAAGCTCGGTACAGAGCACCTCCAGCCTGGCTGCCAGCGCCTTTCCTCCAACATCACGTTCCCTGTAGCGCAGATCAACTCCATATGCACTCAGATCCTGGGCTATCACGAGAAGTTCTTTAGCGCCGCCCTCCACCGCGTCATGCGCCTCCCTCAGAACATCGTCGATATCCCTCGAGTGCAGCGGACCTCGCATCTGCGGGATGATGCAGAAGGTGCAGGTATGGTTACACCCTTCGGAAATTTTCAAATAACTGTAGTGCCGGGGTGTAAGCCTGATTCGCGCCTCGGCCTGGGGGTTTCCCTGAGCCGGCAGAAACGACTGAACCGCATCCACCACGGGAGTCACCTGGGCGGGTCCGCTGACAAACTTCAGACCCGGGAACCGCTGCAGAAGAGTCTCTTTTTCAACACCGAGGCATCCCGACACAACCACCTCACGACCACTGTCGATCACACGCTGGATCGCTTCGAAACTCTCCGATCTGGCCTCCTCCACAAATCCACAGGTGTTGACAACCACAACCTGGTCCGCACTGTGTTCATCGACGACATCGACGCCCTGGGCATCGAGACTGCCCACAATGTGTTCAGCGTCAACAACCGCTTTGGGGCATCCGAGACTGATGAAACCTACTTTTACCCCTTTTTCTTCCATTCTCCCTGATTGGATCCTGCTTAAGAACCACGATTTCCAGTGCGATGCCGTACAATAGCGGAGTGGGTACCTTCATCGCCAACTTTCCCGAAGATCTCCTCAAACTCGCCCCGACGCACACATTCGTGACTCCCAACGACCGTCTCGCGCGCGAACACCGCCGCGCCTGGGATGTCATCAATCAGAACCGCAAAACCACTACCTGGAAACCGCTCGACAGTCTGAGCGTTACACAGTTCTTTCTCCGTGAATATCACCGGGCAGTTGATGCAGGTGCGGATATACCTCCACTCCTCACCCAGGATGACCTGCTGATCCACGCACACAATGCGGACACCGGGCTGAATCCCGGAGAGATTCAAACCCTGCTGGACGCGTGGCATCTGGCCAATACCTACGATATCGAACTGGAACAGCAACCAGCGATTCTGAGGTCACCTCGGGCCAGGAGTTGTCTGGCACACCTCAATCGGGTGGCATCGAATTTCACCCTGGTCGAGGCAATTCCCGACGCGCTGGCCACGAGGCATCTGACGCCGCACCGTCCGGTTTTTCTGGATCACGTCGATCAGATGACGCACCCCCAGGAACGCTACCTGGCACTGCTCACCCGGTCCGAAAGGTGTTTACAACGTGCTTCATTCATTTCAGCTGAAGAAGTGGACGCTCAGGAAATACCTCTGCAACCAGATACCCCCAGATCCATGGTCACAAAAGCATGCACGGATCTCGGAGCTGAACTCGATGTCGCATGCATGTGGGCACTCGAAACGAAAGCCAGGGAGCCGTTGGCGACAATTGGTATTGTGGTCCCTGCATTGACGCAACACTACGACACAGTGCGTTACCGCTGTGGACGCATTCTCGATCCACGAAACGGCAGCCTGAGCCCTGTCTTCGACATATCCGGGGGCACGCCGCTTGCCCATCACGGTGTCTGGAAGGCTGCCGAGGCTGTCCTGGAAACAGCCATCCACGGGGCTGACAACGCCCTTCAGGAACTCCTCCTGGCATCACCCTATCTACAGCTCAAATGGCTGGACACCGTGATCGCCAGGCTTCCTGTAATTGGAGATGCAGCACCCACGCTTGCAACCCTCGCACATCGTGCGAACCATCCGGCAGCAGAAAAGATACGGGAGGAAACCCGAAGCTGGTCTCAAAAGGCACCCCTGTATACCTGGTCCCGACGATTCCAGTCCGTTCTTGAACTGGCGGGCTGGCCCGACCCCGGCAACCTCGGGTCTGCTCAACACCAGGCGTGGCAGGCGATCGAAGAGGTCCGACTGCAACTCTCGCGCACGACCACGGATCTGAACGTCAGTGCAGATGAGGCGTTTGGGTTGTTAAAACATGCACTTTCTCGACGCATACACGCTCCTGAAAGAGCTCACGCCGACATTCAACTACTCGGGTTGCTGGAAGCGACTGGCCTGAAGTTTTCACACCTCTGGGTCTGCGGTCTGGACGCGGAAACGTTTCCGTCTACAAGCCGCATCAACCCCTATATTTCACGTCGCGTTGGCACGCTGGCAGGGATCCCCCGGTACTCCCCGGAAGACGAACTGAGGTTCTGTCGACGCACGCTCGAACACTGGATGAATGGCGCTGCCGAGTTACGTTTCAGCTTCAGCATCGAGCGCGACGAATCGACGCAACAACCGAGTCCATTCATCACCGAGCATCTCAAAGATGCGGACACTGCAGAGCGATGCCAGAACCTCAATCCCGGGACACAGGCCCTTGAGGAGTTTATAGACGAGACCGGCACCACAATCGATTCGGGGGTTACGAGAGGCGGTATCAGTCTCCTTGCCGACCAGGCTGCGTGCCCATTTCGCGCATATGCACGGCATCGACTTGGCTTCACCTCGCCGAGGTCGCCCCAGATGTTACCCGACGCCATGACTCGAGGTATCTATGTTCACGAGGTACTACATGCGCTGTTTAACGAGTATCGCGACTCCGCTTCGCTTTCAAAGATCACGCAAGCACGGATCCTCGAACTCAGCGACGGGGTGCTTGCCAGCATCACGCCGGAGATACCGGCGTCGTTCGTCGAGCACGAACGCCAGCGAATATTGCTGTTGGTCGAAGACTGGCTTTTACACGAACAGGCGCGCGGAGACTTCGAGATTCAGTATCTGGAACATACGGCCGAACTCGACCTGAACGGGCTCCTGCTGACCATCCGGCTGGATCGGGTAGACAGGACTTCCGCTGACGACTGGATTGTCATCGACTACAAGACAGGTCCGTCGTCTCTCAGCGGTGCTCTCGAACCACCGCTGACAAATCCTCAGCTGCCCATCTACAGCCTGACCGATGATCGCATCCGCGGCGTTTTTTACGCCCTTGTCCTCTCGGATCGGTCCCGGTCGGTGGGTATTGCAGAGAGCACTGACCTGTTGCCAGCGTCGCGCGTCAAAGTTGTCTCATGGGACGAACAGGTGGATTCCTGGCGGACGACGCTCGCAGAGACAGCGGACCAATACCGCCAGGGATTCGCTAGCGTCCAGCCTCATCCTGGCGCCTGTGCCTACTGTGAGCTCAAGAGCTTGTGTCGAGTGGAAGAACTCTCCGCTGATGTATAACAAGCCACCCGATCACCAGGAACGGACACTTGCGCTGGACATCAGCCACTCATGTATCGTCCAGGCTCCGGCGGGCTCCGGAAAAACAACGTTGCTTGCGGAGCGATATGTAAACCTTCTGGCGAAGGTATCGCGGCCAGAAGAGATACTCGCTATCACGTTCACCCGTAAAGCAGCTGCCGAGATGCGCGAGCGGGTTCTCACGATACTCGCGGGCGACACCCCGGCAGCGGTCCAGGTGAGGCAGCGAGCGCTGGCGTTCGATTGGCGTATCGGGGAAAACCCCAACGTTCTCAAAATCCAGACAATTGACAGTTTTGCTCTGGATCTTGTCAGCCAGTTGTCAGGACCGGACCCCCGACAATTACCCCGGATCTGCGACTATCCGCAGAAATACTATGAACAGGCGATCGATGATGTCATTCACGACCTTTACCGCGACGACGCTACAGCGGAAGTCATCGCTGAGTTCCTGGCTCAGATGGACAACAATCAGGCGACTGCTGCCCGTCTGAGTACGCGTATGCTTGCGCGCCGGGAACAGTGGCTGCCCGCGGTCTCGTCGATGGCGTCCCCGGATAATCACGATCACCTGGTCACAAGCATCAGTCAGAGCATTGAACGTCTCTGGATAATCTACGGAGAAAACGTCCTTTCATCTTTAACTCATGGGGACTGGTCCACCCTCGAAGACTTGAGCCTGGAACTGACCCCTGCCGCCCGTTTTGCGCGCAACATCGACGCTGCACGCAGCGTTTTCCTGCAACTACTGAATCGCAGCGGCCAACTCAGGAAAAGAGTTACACGCAGAGATGGTGTCTCCGATCGGGATGCTGCCCGCAGCGCCTCCAGTTGGCTCCGATCTCTTCACGACAGAGGTCTCGCTGAAGAAATCGAAATCCTCACCCGACTGCCGGAGCGCGAAGTAGCGCGCAGCGAGCGCGATCAGCTTCATCTGACATCACTCTTCCTGGGTCTCCTTGCGGCTCGTCTGCACGAGCACTTCGAGAGAGACGGTTGCATCGATTTCAACGGGTTGTTGTTACGGGCAATGGCAGCGCTTTACGACGGAGAAACGCCAACAGATCTTGCGCTGGCCCTCGACTACAGAATAAAACATCTCCTGATAGATGAATTCCAGGATACTTCCCGTGCCCAGGCGGAGTTTTTTTTAACGCTGGTTCGCGAATGGACCCCGGATGAAGGCAACACGTTTTTTGCCGTGGGCGATCCCATGCAATCCATTTACCGCTTCCGTGATGCGGATGTCGCTATCTTTTCGGAGATACAGGCAGCGGGAATCGCATCGCTGACACCCAGAGCCATCCAACTGCAGGCAAACTTCAGATCCGCCCGTCAGGTTGTTGAGTGGAACAACACCCTGTTTCGGACACTCTTTGGCAGCGATGCCGCTCCCGATCTTGGCCAGATCCCTTACACCGAAGCCATACCTGTCCTGGAAGCCTCGGAACGTTACCCCGTCCAGTGCGTCAGGTTCAGTGACACGGCCAATGAAATCGACGCGACACTCGATCGCATTCATCAGCTCCTCAAAGATCCAGGCTCCGGATCGATCGCTGTCCTCTGCAGGAGCAGAGGTCACATCACAGACATCCTCACCCGATTGACGTCAGACGGTATTGCATACAGGGCAACAGAGATGGAGCTTCTCCGAGAGCGACCCGTCGTCCAGGACCTGATGAGCCTCCACCGCGTCCTCTTCCGACCCCAGGACCGGCTCGCCTGGTATTCGGTCCTGCGCGGGCCAATGTTTGGTACTACGCTTGCAACCCTGACTGAACTGAGTCTTTCCGGCAAACCCGTCCAGGAATCTGTACCAGAACGTCTGGCTGAAGCTGTTCAATGGGCGCGCGAACATCGGGACGCACTCACCATCCGGGAAATCGTCGAAGGTGCGTGGATGAGATGCGGAGGACGCGATGCCTACACCCCATCGTGTCTTGCAGACGCTGAAGACTGGTTCGACCTTCTCGAGAAGCTGGGATACGACGGAGAGGATCCCGCAACAGTCGACATGGCTGTGGCAGAACTCTATGCCCGGTCCCTGGTTCCGGCACGAGTCGAGGTGATGACAATTCATCGTGCCAAAGGTCTCGAATTTGATCACGTTCTACTGCCGTTTCTGCACAAACAGTCGAGAACTGACGAACCAGACCTTCTGAGCTGGCGTCCGGACAGAGCCGGATTGCTGATGGGGATCAAGGGAGACCCCGTGCATAACTGGCTGGCATTTGAGGAGAAGCAGAAGAACCAGAATGAGGAGAAGCGTCTGCTTTATGTCGCGTGCACGCGTGCGATTCACTCACTTTATGCTTCCTTTACCGCCCCCGATGAGACAAACGCAACGGGGCTGGCCCGTTGGCTGACAGATGAAGTCGTCTCCCCCGCGGCCAACGAGCAGGTCACGATCACAGAATTGATCGCATCCTCCAGACCGCGCAACACCCTGCGACGTCTCCCTGCCACCTACGTGTGGCACGAACCCGGTCCATCACCCATTTCCGCTGGTCTCCCGCATCCTGCAGCATCAGATCACATCGGCGGGCGTATTGAGGTAGCCACAGGGATCCTCGTGCACCAGGCGTTAGCGTGGATGGCAGAGCAGCAGAAGTTCGATCGCTCCGACTGGGAAAGGCATTTTCCGAGATGGAGTGCTGCGCTTGCAGTGGATGGAGATGAAGTAGAGAGCGTCCTGGCAAACGCCGTCCGCCATCTTCAGACCACGGTCAACGACCAGGAGGGTCGTTGGGTGCTGGCTGCTCACGATGACAGCGAAGCTGAATTCGCTTTGGCGTCTACAGATGACGGTACCCCCCGAACTATCGTCATCGACAGGATGTTCGTCGATGAAGGCACCCGCTGGATTGTCGATTACAAAACGGCAGAGCAGCCTCCTGACATGAGTACTTCCGAGTTCATCGATACACAGAAGTTGCGCTACCAATCACAACTTAACCACTACGCCGAAGTGGCATCACACCTCTACGAGGAACCCGTCAGGACAGCTCTTTACCTCACCACTCTGCCCGCTCTGATACCAGTCAGCTGAAAATCAAGCTTTACACCGGGATAGCGCGCGCTTGCTTTTTTCAAAGATCATCGTAGTATCCGCAGCCGTGGACATGAACTTTACCAACAATATTGCTTTGCGCTGCCCCGCGGACGGGTCATCCCGTGCGGAAGTTTGTGCTGCGCAATCCGTCGTTTCGGTGTCCAAGTATTTTGGCTGGCAAGGCGCTTTCTACTTTTTCGCCTGACGTCAGCCTTCAAAACATAGAAGGCAGTCGACTGCCTTCAGAGCAAGAACCCCGGAGGCAGTCAGCCAACGGGGTTTTTTATGCGCAACTGGTAATGCGCAGTTCTGCACCAGAGGGGCGGGATCCCGTTCGAAGTTAGGAGGCGATATGCAGCTCGAAAACCTGAACGTGGAGAAACATGAAGTGTTAGTTACACCGGAAGACCTCAAAGCGCGTCTACCTGTTCCTGAACACATTCGAGAACGGGTCAACGAATCGCGACGGATCGTCCGCGACATCATCGCGGGAGAAGACCCACGCATGTTAGTGGTCATCGGTCCGTGTTCCATACACGATCCGGACGCCGCCCTGGACTACGCGCGGCGTTTGCATGCTCACACAGAAAGCCTCGACGGCATCTTCTGTGTGATGCGCGCGTACTTTGAAAAACCCCGCAGCACCGTCGGGTGGAAAGGGTTGATCAACGATCCATACCTCGATGACTCCTGCAGGGTTGGCGAGGGCCTGCATATTGCCAGGCAGCTGCTGCTCGAACTCTGCGAAATTGGTCTTCCTATCGCAACGGAAGCCCTGGATCCAATTACCCCTCAGTACCTGCAGGATCTCATTTCCTGGTCCGCC
>JANQFF010000035.1 GCA_028277965.1 Pseudomonadales bacterium | reverse complement strand
CCGGTCGTCAATCGGCGGGCTGTCGAGTACGGCATACGCGTAGCGCTGGCGTTGGGCTGCACGGTAAACCCGGTCAGCATCTTTGCCCGTAAAAACTACTTCTATCCCGTCCTGCCCAAAGGCTACCAGATCTCCCAATATGATCAGCCGCTGGCGGAACACGGCCAGTTGGTGATCGACACAGCCGGGGGGGAGAAGACGATCCGTGTACTGCGAGTTCACCTGGAAGAAGACACCGGCAAACTGACCCACGTGGACGGGGGTTCGCTGCTCGACCTGAACCGCGCCGGCGTGCCTCTGCTTGAAATCGTCTCCCAGCCGGACATGCGCTCGATAGAGGAAGCGCGCGCCTATGCCGAAGCGCTGCGGGATATCTTGCGCTATCTGGAAGTCAACTCCGGGGACATGGAGAAAGGCGTCATTCGCTTCGAATCCAACATTTCGGTGCGCGAAAAAGGCTCAGATGTGCTCAACACGCGCGTGGAGATCAAGAACCTGAACTCCTTCCGCGCGCTGGAACGAGCGACGGCTTTTGAGATCGAGCGGCAGGTGGCTAATGTTGAAGCGGGTGGCGAGGTGGAACAGGAGACGCTCGGCTGGGATGAGGGCAAGGAGACCACCTACACCCAGCGAAGCAAGGAAGATGCGCACGACTACCGCTACTTTCCCGAACCGGACCTGCCTCCGCTGACCGTGGATGAATCCTGGCTGGAACGTGTGGGTGAGGATCTGCCCGAACTGCCGCGTGCCAAATACCAGCGCTTCATCGAGGGCTTCGATCTGACGGAATACGATGCCGGGGTGCTGACCGCTGACAAGACCATCGCAGAGTATTTCGAAGAAGCGGTCAAGAATCTTCAGCCCACGGTCGCGCCAAAGGCGCTTGCCAACTGGATGACCGGGGAACTGTTCTCGCTGATGAACCAGGAATCCATAGCGGTGGCAGACCTGAAGGTCCGGCCGGATGCGCTGGCCGAGTTGGTCGGGCTGGTGACCGCAGGCGAGATCAACCCGTCCACCGGGAAGAGCGTGCTGGGTGAGATGTTTCAATCCGGGAAGCGCGCTTCAGAGATCGTCGAATCGCGCGGGTTGAAACAGGTCTCAGATGAGAGTCTGATCGGGGGCATGGTGCAAGAGGTGCTGGATGAAAATCCCGATGCGGTGGCCAGTTTTAAATCCGGGAAGGAGACCATCGTCAACTGGCTTTTCGGGCAGGTGATGCGTAAAGCGGCCGGCAAAGCCAATCCTGATGTGGTCAGAATAGAGCTGGAACGCCAGTTGAAAGGGTGATTTTCGTCTGATAAAGTGGGGAAGTTTTCATATTGACGCCCCCCACAACCTCGTGTAAGGTAATAGAACACAACGAAAAAGGCATTAACCAAATGAGATAC
>JANQFF010000453.1 GCA_028277965.1 Pseudomonadales bacterium | reverse complement strand
GGGGTAAGGCCACATTCCCAAGCGCGGTCAGGCTCGGGATCAGGTGAAAGGACTGAAATACAATGCCAAGGCGATCACGGCGCAGGTCAGCCAGCTCATCGGGAGACAGTTCATCCAGCCGCGTACCCAGAACCTCGATCGTGCCTGTATCCGGGTGATCGAGACCGGCAAGCAACAACAGCAGCGTCGTCTTCCCGGACCCCGAAGGCCCCACAACTGCCACGCTCTCTCCCTTCTCAATCGAGAGATTCACGTCCTTCAGCACGGAAACCCGGGATTGCTCAACCGGGTAACTCATTTCGATGTTCTTTAGCTCTATCATCATTCATTCAAGATACGGTTAAGAGGGTAAACGTTGCGTGAACGTCTACAGCATAAATCGCTAAAAACGAACCATCGTGACCCTGCCAGCGGGGAGTTCCGCTGTGGTGTAGTGCCAATTGAGGCGCTTGCAGATGAGAGAGACGAGCTCCAGCCCCAGGCCAAACCCATATTCCTCGTCGTCCGTCCGCGTACCTGCACCCACTCCTGTTTCCGTACTTGTTACCGCTTCTGATTCTGCTTTTGGGGCACTCGAATTCCCGATACGGACTTCAGCATCCTCGACAGAAATCAGCACATCACCATCCACCGTGTACTGGAAGGCGTTCCTCACGAGATTCGACAACACAATCCGCACAGCCGCCGCTGGGGCATGAGCCTCCCCGCTACCATCGACGCTCAGGCTGACAGACCGCTTGTCCAGCAAATACTGATACCCCTCCACGATACCCTCGAGCTCACGCCTGAGATCGATTTTCTCCGATTTAGGCAGGCTCTCCGTCTGCCGGTTCACCCAGAGCAGCGTTTCCATCAGCAACTGAACGTCTTCCAGCGCACGATACTGGCGGGCGAACGCTGCCTGCTCCGCGTCACTTCGGTCGGGACGATCGCCGAGCCGGTCGATGAGTTCCACATTGTTGGCCAGAATGGATATGGGTGTTCTCAGCTCATGACTCGCATGCCGCAGGAAGCGTTTTTCCTTGTCTACACTCTCCCGCACGCGCTGGAACGCATGTCGAATCCGAATCGCCAGGGCGTCGAGTTCGCGGAAACGCAGGCTGGGTACCTCAAGATCCGCATTTTCAGCGCTCAAGGCAGCGCTCCAGGTGTTCAATTTGCGAACCGGTGCGGCGACGTTGCGAATCAGCACGGCTGAGACGAGCAGAAGTAAAACCGCAAACAGCCCTCCAATTCCAACTGCAACCCGTTCGGTGAATTCGAGTTCTTCGTATATCTCATCGCTGCCAATAACACCGTGCACCAGGTAAAGCCACTCATCCGCGTTCAGCCTGTAGGGATACAGAAAGAGGAGTTCGCAGATTCCTTCCACACAGAAATCTCCCGTGTCGACGGCAAATTCCTTCGAGCCGTCAGGCTCGATGTCCAGGTTCACGAAACGCAGCGGCTCACCGTGCTGGAGATCCTGGAGTTCGAATGCACCAAGGATCTGAGTGGGAATGTCGGCAAGGTCCAGGTACCCGGCAAGACTGCGCCCACCCGGCAAAGGCGCCTGGACCCCCTCACCCAGGTCTTCCAGATAATCCTGAGCGGTTCTTTCCAGGAACGACTGCGTTCGGATCTCTATGCCCAGCGCCACGTAGTAATCGAGCAGCTGGGTGTACGCCAGCACCATGACAACCGCGCACCCGCCAATCCACAACAGGAGGTAGCGCCGCAAGCTGGGCAGGGGTCGCCTGGCATTCTCCTCAGCCATCGGATTCCCGAACCGCGACGCCATGTGTCGAAACGGTATGAATGAGCTTCGTGGAGAAAGGTCTGTCCACCTGCTGCCTGAGTTTATAGAGATGCACTTTCAGGACGTCGGAATCCGGGAAATCCTCATCGTCCCATATAGCATTTTCCATCTTCTCCCGGGTGACAACGTTGGGCGATTCCCTCATCAGAAGTTCCAGAAGCTTCCAGCCTGTTGGCGTGAGGTTGAGTTCCTGGCCTTCCCGGGTCAGTGTTTTCAGGGACAGGTCCATGACAAGCGGACCCACTTCGAGACGCTGTGTTTGTGAACTGCGCCGCTTGGCCAGCGCTTTGACCCTCGCCGTCAGCTCGCTCAGCTCGAACGGCTTAACGAGATAGTCATCGGTTCCAGCGTCAAATCCCGCAAGCTTGTCTTCCAGCGTGTCCCTCGCTGTGAGCATCAGCACCGGCACATCAATACCTTTCCGACGAAGTGCCTCGCATATCTCCAGACCATTCATTCGAGGCAGGTTGATATCCAGAAGTATCGCCTGGTAGTCGTTCGCTAACGCGAGTTCGAGACCTTGAGGGCCGGTGGATGCATAGTCGCAATCGATGCTTTCGAGTTCCAGGTAGGCAATCACTGTCTCCGCCAGCGATAAGTTGTCTTCGACCAGCAACGTTTGAATTCTCACGTCCTAAACACCTGATTCACCACTGGGGTGGGCAACTCCGGTTCCGTACAACCGGACATTAGATAAACATATCGCTTACGTATTAGATACGAATATAACAATTCTCTGCCATACCCTTGTTCAGGGTGATCGCTACATTGGGGGTTGCAGTGAAAAGATCGACCGATACGGAAAACCGTGTGTTTTTTCGAAGTAACAGGTTCTTCTTGGTGAATGCCAGGTGGTACTTTTCAGTAAGGGAAAAACAGGATCGCGGACCTTACCGTTCTCGCAGGCATGCAGAATCAGGTCTGAAACACTACCTGAGGCGATTGCGCACGATTCAGGGGAAAACCTTGTCTATCAGGTTGGGTAAAGCGGCAGCCTGAAAACCGCCGCTCACAGGAAAAGACAGAGTTTACCTGAGCGCCTGCTCAGCCCAACGACACAGATATGCCAGGCATTCACCCCGCGCCCGGTACTGCCGGTTGGCATCATCCACAGTGTCGCCGCCGTAACTCACCTGTTCGGATTGACCCGCACGCTTGAGAAGCAGCGGGCCCAGCCAGACGTATTTGACGGCGCTGGCATGTATGTTCCTGAGGAGTTCAGCCTCGTCCGTTTCGAATCCGCCTTCTTTAAGCCCTTCCCGGTAGGCAGGAATCAAGATGCGCTCCATCTCCGGCAGCAGAGCAGGTGTGACAAATTCGTCGAAGACCGCATCCGGGAGGAAGTTGCCGACATCCTCTCCTGGAGCGCCTGAACCGAAGAACCCCCAGTCGATCAGGACAACGCTGTTGTTGTCGTCCACAAAAGCGTTGTTCGGCCAGAAGTCGAGGTGGCTGGGTATCTGTGAGGCACGCTCGAGAATATCGAACAGGTCTTCGCGATGAGCATAGAGGTAGCCCAGACCCTCGGCCAGTGCCGGATCCCAGTTATCAGCAATCAAAGGACGCTGCCAGGCAGCAGGATCATCGATCAGCGTGTAGTCCACAGGTTTCGATGCGGAGTAGTTGCGGATAAATCGATCAGACAGCCACGTCCACCCGGTTGTTTCGCTGTTAGCTAATATTCCCTGGGCATGTCCCCACGCCCTGCAGATCTGCTGATAGTCCGCGAGCGTGAGGTCAGATCCACCCCGGCCTTCGATCAGCTCGAGATCGAGGTCGATACCCACCGGTGTATCCGCACTGCCATTCAACGCCGGAAGCCGGACACCGCTGCCCACAAGCAGGTCGCTCAACCCGCTCCGGTAAACGAGCGCTTCGCGTTCCCAGAAGTTCCAGTGATCCGGATCCGTCGATAGTCGCCATTCTTCAGGTGTACCCGGGCGATTGCTCCGCGCAAGGGATTTGCGCACGACATGGGTGTTTCCCGACTGAACCGCCTTGATATCCGCGGTTACGGCATTTTTCCGGTTGAAAACGAATTCGATCACGTTAAGGAATCGTTCAGGTTGACCCCGGTATTGTACGTGTCCATAGGGAGACGAGCGTCCAGACGTGTGGGGGTCTGTATGACATCAACACAGCTATTCCGGAATTTGGCGATTGTTCTATGGATTGTCGCGCTGTTCTCACCTTTTGCCTCTGCTGAGACCGAAAGCGAGGTGATATCCGTTGAACCCGTAACGCTTTTGACCGATGAAGAACTACAGGATCTCGTTGGCCCCATCGCGCTCTATCCGGACGACCTCATCGCTATTGTCCTCCCCGCGTCAACCTACCCACTACAGATTGTGGAAGCAGCCCGCTACCGGGAGCGGGCAGAGGGAGATAACTCTGCTGAGCCTGATGAGAACTGGGACGAGTCAATCGTGGCGCTTCTCAACTACCCGGAAGTGCTCGACAAGCTCAACGAGGATCTGGACTGGACCTGGAAACTTGGTCAGGCCGTACTCGATCAGCAGGAAGATGTGCTAGACGCTGTCCAGGAGTTTCGAAGGCTGGCCCACGGGACAGGGAACCTGAAAAGCGATGAGAAGCAGACCGTGCGGGTGGCTGAAGAAGAGGTCATCGTCATCGAACCGGTCGAGAAAGAAGTGATCTACGTGCCCTACTACGAGCCGGAACGGGTGATCGTCTACCAGAGCGATCCTGTTTACTACTACCACCCGCGACCATACCCGCTCTACTACTACCCTTATGTCAGTTATCACAATCACAACTGGCCATTCTGGGGGCTGAGTTCTTTCTTCTCACTCTCCTGGTCAAGTCACTACATCCACCACTACCGGCACGACCACAGAGCGCATCGGTATTTCAACCACAGGTACCGATCCCCACACTTCAAACGAACCCACCGTTACCATCGTCCGTACGCACGCGACCGCAGGATTGCGCACCGCCGTCACGACGGTCGTCGTCACCACCGCTATCGCGGCGAATATCACTGGCGCCCGGATCGCCGGTATGCAGGCGTTCGCCCGAGACATTTCGATCGCCGCCACCGTCCGGAAGGCAGGCGTCCGCTGATCCGGCACGACCAGCGCCGACGCCTGGGGAACCCGGAGCGTATTGCGCGTATCGACCGCCCACGCCGGGATGTGGAGCGCCCGCGGCGAGACCTGGAGCGCCCGCGGCGAGACCTGGAGCACCCGCGGCGGAACATTGAGAGACCGCGGCGGAACATTGAGAGACCACGGCGGGACGTTGACCGGCCCCGACGAAATGCTGATCGCCCGGGGAGGGACGTGGAACGTCGTCGGCGCGTTGCCGATCGTCCCCGTGACATCAATCGAAATCGACCCGGGCGAAGTGTCGTACATCGTTCGCCGCGGGAGGTGAATTCAGTTCCACATGTCGATCCGCCGCGCAATCCAGCGCGAGCTAACCGTTCCGACCGTGGACGCAGAGCCGACCCGAGGGCCGCCAGCGCCAATCCCCGCGTCGCTAATTCGAATCCCAGGGGGGCAAGAGTCCATCCGCGCATCGCCCGGGCCAATCCGTCCGCCCGCCAGGCACCGCGAGCCCGGGGGCCTCAGGCTCGTACACCCCAGACCAGATCGCTGACACCAAGGCGCTCCCAGGCCACACCACCTGTACGGACAGCAGCCAGACGGCAGGCAACGCCGCAGCCGACACCAAGACGCGCAGCAGCCAGAGCCAACCCGGCACCACGTAGAGCAAGTGCACCATCCCCCGCGCGGTCCAAACCGATCGTGAGATCTAATCCCAGATCCACCCCTAAACCCAATTACGGGGCGCCGAGATCACGTGCGGATATCAAACCCAACCTGCGCTCGTTGCAGCCTCCACAGCAAAGGACAGGCCGCGTACAACGGGGGGGCTAGCGGGTTCGCAAGCGCTCGAGCAAATAGACGACAGCAACCATCGTCGTCCCGGCGATCGGGCACCAGTAGAAGAACGCTACGCTTTGGCTCCCCAGCAAAAGGGTGACCGCAACCGATACGGCAACACCAATCAACATCGTGTTGAACCGCCCGATGCCAAGTCGCGCGAGCACGATCACACCGAAGAGCGGTCCGTAGACGTAGTTCGGCAATTTGAAGGTAAGGTCGAGCAATCCCTCTGCCGAGTAGCGGCTGAAGAACAGTGTCACACCAAAGAAAACGAGTCCCCAGAACACCATCAGAAGTCGCGAGACCAGAACGTAATGGGCTTCTGTCGCGTCACGTCGCCTATAGCGTTTATAGAAGCGTGCGTAGATGTGGTTCATCGACATGTCAGACGATTCCGCAAGCGCTGAATCGAGTGTCGAGATGGCAGCGGCGAAGATCGCCGCGATAAAGAGGCCACTCAGCCCTGTCGGGATTTCAGTGAGTATGAAGTAGGGAAAGATAACATCCGGCTGGTCGACCAGGCGTTCTGTGACCTCCCCTGGCAATGGGTTTTCCCAATAAAAGACCACAAGCGCCAGACCCACCGCCAGGATGACGAGATGGATGACGTAGAAAAACGCCGCATAGACATACGCCTTGCGGGCATCAGCAACGGAGCGGCAGGACCGGACTCTCTGAAAGGTACCCTGGGCACTGCCCTGGGCGATGTTGAGCGCTATACCACCAAACACTGCCGCCCAGATGGAGTAACGGACGGCCGGATCGGTCGAGAAATCGAACAGCACGAGCCGCGCCTGATCATCAAGCTTCACCAGGGCTTCGAGAAAGCCCGTCTCAACGCTGACAGATATGAATATCAGGACAAAAACCGCGCCGAGGCAGAAGAGGACAAAGAGGAGGAAGTCCGTCCAGATCACCGTTTTGATACCCGCGAGCGTGGTCCACACGATGCTCACCATCACCACGAACAGCGCACACCCGGCAAGCCCCCAGCCTGTGATCACGTCCAGGACCAGGCTCGCGGCGAGGAGTTTCACACCGGAATTGATGATGTTGAGCACCAGGCCCAGGTACATCGACACTTCACCGGTAGGCCGGTCTATCTGTTCCCCGATGTACTCGTAGCTCGTCGAAGCGTTTGTGCTTTCGAAAAACGGTCGCACCAGAACGAGGGCCACCGCGACTTTACCGAGCGCGAGCCCCAGGATGACCTGGAAATATGTGAGGTCACCGCCAGGGGCAAAAACAGCAGCAGGCACAGATACGTAAGTGACAGCACTGACAAGTGTGGCGAGGACACTTGCCGAGACCGCCCACCAGGGCAGCGCTCCATCCGCCTGAAAAAAAGATCGGCGGGAAGTAACGGCGCCGCTTAGACGATGCCCGAGAGCCGTGACCCCGAGCATGACAAGAACGACGACGCCAAGATCAATGACATCGAGACCGCTGCCCATGACGCTATCGCGTTATTCGTCGCCTTGATTCATAAAGACGGGGACGAAGCGGCGGTCCGCTATTTTCCAGCCCTCGGCTGTCCGCTCGAAGCGGTCGTGATATTCACCAATGGCCGGATCATCTTCGAGAGCGCGCGGGAGGTCGCCACGGGGAGCGATGTAGACCGTGACGTAACTGACACCTCGAGCCGTGTCCGAATCTTCCGGGAAGATGCGGATGGTGCTCATGAGATGCCGTGTCATCGGCCCGTCTTTGCCATCTATCAGACGCTGGCGAATAGCGTCCCGGCCTTCAAACACCTCGCCCAGGACCTCCAGGCGGGCATCCCGCGAGAATATGCTGCCAAACCCGTCAGCATCCATACGATCGCGGTACCAGGCGTAGTTCAGCACCAGTTCTTCGCAGGCATCTTCCACCTCACCACCGAACGCCGGGGATAGTGGTGCCAGCAGGAGCAGTATCAAAAGTCGTTTCATTTATGCCTCACTGGTCCAGGCGTACCACCCGGGTACCCACATTGCCGCCCGCAAGCAGATCGACAAAGGCACCGGGAGCCGCTTCAAGCCCGCTGATTTCATCCGTCAAACTCTTGAGCTCACCGCTCTCGAGCCAGCCACTCAACTCCTCCCTCGCGGCAGCGTAGTCTTCCAGGTAATCGAACACCAGGAATCCCCGCATGTTGATTCGCTTGTTAATCAGAAGCCCGGGGATGCCTTTCGGTCCCGGTTCCGGCCGGTCCGTGTCGTATTGCGACACCACACCACAACATGCAATCCGTCCACCGACATTGAGTCGGAAAAGCGCCGATCCCAGGATGTCGCCCCCCGTATTGTCGAAATAAACATCGACACCGTCAGGGGTCGCTTCTTTCAGCGACTGGCGGAAGCCGTCGTCGCGGTGGTTGACCGCTGCATCGAACCCAAGATCGCTCATCAGAAGCGCACATTTGGCATCGCTGCCTGTCACCCCAACCACGCGGCAGTCTCTGATGCGCGCGATCTGGCCGACGATATGCCCAACTGAACCCGCAGCGGCAGAGACCATAACCGTCTCACCCGCTTTCGGCTGCCCAACCCGCAGGAGGCCAAAATAGGCGGTGAGACCGTTTACACCGAGCGGTCCCAGGTAGTGGATCGGATTGTGGCCCTCGGGTATCACGGTGACAGCTTTGGCTTCCTGTACCGAATACTGCTGCCATCCGGTTGGCGCCATCACATGTGATCCCGTGCTGATGGCATCGACGTTCGAGGCGATCACCTCGCCGACACCCGTCCCATTCATCACAATTCCGGTGGTGGGCGCGCCTGCGTAACTTGCGCTGCCCTGCAAACCGGCCCTCGTTCCCGCGGTGATGGCAAACGCTGTTGTCCTGACCAGGATCTCCCCGTCACCCGGTTCGGGTATCGGGGCTGTCTCCATCCGGTAGTGGCTTTCCTCGAGCTTACCCTGGGGCAGGCTGTCGATGAGTACCTGTTGATTCTCTTCCACCTCGTTTCCTCCTTAAGAATTGTGTGCGCTGACGAGCCAGACAGCGGCTTCCAGATTGATGCCGTCATCGGTCAGGCGTTCTTCAAATACCTCCCGGACCGCCGCCAATGCCTTTTGGCGAGGCTCGTCATCGATTTCCGCCATAACGCGCGCAATCTGGCCAATACGCGCCTGAAATTCCATGACCTGATCGACCGTGTCTCCCAGGTGCATGACGGGTTCATGCGCGTATTGGCCCGATTGCGCGCGTTATGGCGGAACTCGATGACGAGCCTCGCCAAAAGGCATTGGCGGCGGTCCGGGAGGTAT
>JANQFF010000449.1 GCA_028277965.1 Pseudomonadales bacterium | reverse complement strand
GCTCGATCCGGCAGATCCATAGTCGAGGTAGACCAGATCCGGAAGCGAAGTACTGACCAGGTCCCGAACAGCGTCCCGCTCAGTGGAAAAATCTTCCTGGGTCAGAAAAACGCCTGGCTCGCCGTCTTCCAGAATCCGCGCAATCTCCACCGGCGCCAGACGCCAGTTGAGCGGTTGGGCAACCAGCCCTGCCCGGGCACAGGCGAAATAGACTTCAAAGAACTCGATGCTGTTCTTTGAAAGCACAGCGATCCTGTCGCCTTTCTCCAAGCCGCTGGTCAGCAGCGCGTTGGCGAGCCTGCGTACCCTGACGTCCAGTTCACCAAAACTCACGCGTCTGTCGGCAGGCACGTCGACCAGCGCAGGTCGCCCGGGATCGAGATCCGCCCACTTACGCGTTATGTAACCGATATTCACTAGTACGGTCTGTCGAGGTGAAGATGGCGGTTTATGAGGAGCCAGGCGCCATCTACGTTGACCAGCTCGTCGTTGTAAATGCCGGTTGTAATCAGATTCGTCTCACCATTCTCGGTCCCGATCAGTGTCAGGTACGAAACCGCTTTTGCACTGTCGTCGCTCACTGACTCAAAAAAGAGATTCGAGATTGCGTGACGCCGAACGTCGGTCTGCGCATCCAGAGCGCCTTTCATCAGGCCCATGATTGCATCACGGCCACTAAACACAGACGGTTCGTCTACCCCATCGATCACCAGCGTAAACGTCGCTTCCGGATGGAACCCTGCTTCGAGATCGGCCAGGTTTTTGTGATCGAGCGCATATGCCGAGCGGGCCAGCGCTTCTGCGATATCCATTTTCATGTTCAGGATTCTCCCTGCGAGATTTCTGCCCGCACCTGGGGCAACACATTGTTCGCCAGGTATTCAATCCGGCGGCTGCCACTCTCGACAGTCTCCCCGGGAAACTGCGCCCAGAAGTGAATGTCTTCGATCTCCGGATACTCGTTCAGAAGTGATGTGAGCGCGGTGACTGCCGAAGGACCGTCCATGAGTTCGTACAACCCATCGCGTAATGCACTCTCGGCGTCCGGGAACAGTGGCACTTCATCCGGCGGGCCGAAAGCCCCCCAGGAGACATACTGATTCGTCTGGTACAGCGCAAAGTCGCCAACGTTCGCCGCTTCACGTTCAGGATCATCGGCAATGATCCCCCAGTGACCCGCAAATATGGCTCCTTCCGAACGTTTTTTGCCCTGACTTTCGAGAGCGTCGATGTAAATGTCATGGCCAATGCCGCCTGTCGAAAGAAAGCCATCCCCTATCCGCGCGGCTCTGGCAATGGCCGGTTCCGCCATCCCTCCCATGAGTATCCGGGGCGGTGTAGCGGGAACCGGTGCTACAGGAAGATTCTCAATCTGATAACGCTTTCCGGAGATGTTGACCGGCTGCCCTGCCCACGCCTGACGGATGATCTCAACACCTTCCTCCATCAGGCTCGGACGGTTTTTGAGGCTTCGACCAAAGTAATCGAATTCGAGTTGCCGGTAGCCAAGACCAACCCCCAGGTCAAACCGACCACCCGTGAGAATCGAGAGCGCAGCGGAATCTTCGGCAAGGCGCACCGGGTCAGCAAGCGGCAGTAACATCAGGTTGGTTCCGATGCGCATTTCTTTCGTGCGTTCGCCAATGGCCGCGGCAAGAACAAGCGGTGACGGCGTGTAGCCATCTTCCACAAAATGATGTTCGGTCAGCCAGACAGAGTTGAAACCAGATTCTTCTGCCCAGGCAATCTGATCGAGCGACTGTCGATAGAGGGTTTCAAAACTGACGTCACCTGAAGGGTTACGGAAGTCGTACCACAAGCCGAAATTGACAGAACGGCTCACGCGCCTGTACCGAACGCTATCGCCTCGTGATACCAGCCAGCCCCCACAACTTCCATCGAATCATTGTTGGGCTGGCGTTTCTCCCAGCCGTTCGGATCTGCCTGGTAGGCACCCAATACGCGTTCCGCTTCTTCCGCGTCCTCCCCTTCAAACTCGTAAATTGTCAGGTACTCACTGGGGGCATCACCCAGAAATCCTCTCGTTGCTTTGAAACACCTTACGGAGGTGATGTTCGGGCAGTTGTACGTGTCCTTAACATGATTACCCAGATACCACTCGTTGAAAGCCTCAACCTGGTCTTTCATTGGCTGTACCAGTCCGACCAGTACCAGTTTTTTGCCTTCACTCACTCGATCGACTCCCCTGTTATCTTGCAGCGAGGTTACCAACCCTCGACAATCCCGATCAACGTTTTCTAGGGACACGGCAAATGGACGATACGGCGCAGCGCCTGCAGGTACTCGAGGACGTCGAAGAAATCAGGAAACTCAAAGCCCGTTACTGCCAGGCCTGTGACGACGACCACAACCCCGACAAACTCGGACCGCTATTTACAGAAGACGCAGTCTGGGAGGCAACCGTCATGGGTAAAGCCGAGGGGCGGGCCGCGATACAGAAGATGCTGGGTGACCTCGGCAAAAGCGGCACAATCAGGAATTCGGCTCACAATGTGATGAACCCCGTCATCGAGGTCAATGGCGACACCGCCACAGGCGATTGGCGCCTTGTCATGCTGTACACGGGCATTTACCCAAATGGTGAACTACACTACACACGCATTATCGGCTGGTACAAAGAACAGTACGCACGCGTGGACGGACGCTGGTACATCAAGGATCTCTTTTGCCAGGTCGAAGAATCCGCACCGTACCTGCTGGATCCCAACGAACAGCTGCCCTCAGAAACCTGACAGAGGAACAACAAATGGCTGAACAGGCAACCACTGGCATCAACGAGCCGCCTTCACATCATGGCGGCCTTGAAAACCTGGACGAAGAATACAGCTACTACATCGACCACTACGACGGTGTATTACCTTCCGACCTGGAAGGAACGTTCTTCCGCAACGGTCCGGGTCGACAGCGAATCGGCGATGCGCAATACGGTCACTGGTTCGATGGCGACGGCATGTTGTGCGCATTTACATTCCGCGATGGGAAAGCCCACTTCAAAAACGCTTATGTGCGTACACCCAAGTATGTCGAAGAAACAGCAGCGCAAGCCGTCAAGTACAGGGGCTTCGGCACCCAGGTTCCTGGTGGCTTCCTGGCAAATCTCGGCAAAATGCCAGCTAACCCAGCCAACACAAATACTGTCTTCCACGGCAACAAGCTATTTGCTCTGAACGAGGGCGGCCATCCCTGGGAAGTTGAGCCATCAGATCTCTCAACCGTCGGCGAGTACGACTACGAAGGTAAGCTTGAACGCGGACAGGTCTTCAGTGCCCACGGTCGGGTGCATCCAGCCACGGGTGATTACATCAACTTCGGCGCAGGTGTCTCCAAAGTCACTCTCAAAGGTCCGCAACCTTGTTTGAACATCTATCGCATCAACCCCGAAGGTGTGATGTTCAAAAAAGGGCAGGTACCGCTCGAGACCTTCCCCTTCTGTCACGACTTTGCGATGACGGACCGGTACGCCATCTTCTTTATCGGCTCGATCGTCTTCAACGGGATGGGTGGGGTGATGCTGGGCCGAAAAACAATTTCCGATGTCATCGGTTACGACCCGAACATTGAAATGAAGGTCCATGTCGTTGACCTCGATACCCTTACCACCGTGAAAAGTTTCACTACAGACCACGGCGCGATTGTCCATTTCGGGAACGCCTACGAGCAAGGTGACGAAATTATTGTCGACGGCTGTTATCAGTCAGGATTCGAAGCCAACGCAACGCTGACTGACGTATTCAATCCAAACAGTCGATTCAATGGTGGGTTCTTCAAACGCTACTGGCTGAACATGAGAGACGGCACGATGCGGGAAGAACTCATAACACCAACCGAGTGTGAGTTTCCGACCTTCAACATGGGTTACGTGGGCAGGCCAAACGATACAACCTACACTGCCGTTGCGGTCGCTAACGGCTACAACGGCTTTTTCAACGGTTTTCAGCGGATCAGCGCTGACGGAGACTGCAAGGTTGTCACCCTGCCCCCCGGTTACTATGGGTCAGAGCCCCTGTTTGCACCCGCAAAAGACGCAAAAGCCGAGGATGACGGGTATCTGCTGGAAGTGGTCTACGACGGTTTCAGGCACCGGAGTGACCTGCACATCTACCGGTCAGACAACGTTGAGGATCAGGTGGCGAAGCTCCCCCTCAATCATCACTTACCTCACCAGTTTCACGGTTACTTTACGGCGAAGACTTTTTGCTGAACGGATTTCTAACGATCGGCGGCGCCAGATTCGGGGTGACCCACGACCTGGTGCTGGAGGGCGACGACCCATACCTGGAACGATGGATCCTCTGGTTCGGATTCACTCTGCGCGTACACAAGTTTCACAAGGGTGACGACGAAAGAGCCTTTCACGACCATCCCTGGTGGTTTCTCACGTTTCCACTGAACCCTTACCGGGAGTTGACACCCGAACTCGGGGTACGGGACGTAAAGCCGTTTCGTTTTCACTTCCGTCCAGCTCACCATCAGCACATCGTCCAACTGCTGCACGGCAAGCCGGTGTGGACCTTGATACTGACTGGCCCCAAATCCAAAGAATGGGGATTCTGGGAGGACGGGGAGTTCATTCACCACGAACGGTGGCTGCAGGTCATCAACCAGGAGGAAACATGACGCTGAAGATTGATCCCCATGCTAGCTGGCTGCCTTTACGCAAGAGAGCCCTGCAGATCGACAACGCCACTCACGCAGCGCTGGTCAACGAGGTTGCGGATCACATGGAAGCGGAGATCAAGGGACAGATAGAGCCCCTGATGGCCACGCTGTCACCGAACCCCGTCTATCATTTCTGGCGGATCGGTGGCGATAACATGGTGCTCAACGGTTATGACGCTGTACGCGGCTTCTATACCACCATGTTCGAAAATGGCGGCCAGCAGTTCGAGGTTGTTGTTGATCGCATCATCGTGGACGACAATGGCGTTGTTACCGAAGGGCAGGTCAAACAGGTCTATCCAGCCTCAGCGCTGGAGATGATGGGTGTGACGGAAGCCGGGGATGAAGCCATATCTGCACATGAACTGTGGCTCAGCAAGGCTCAACTCATTACCGTCTGGCCTGCAGCGCCGGGGAACAAGCTGGTTGGTGAGGATATCTACTTCGGGGAGGATCCGATGACCACCCTGGTGCCGATTGAGCGCAGCGAACTGCCAGGCTATTACCAGATATAAGCAATCGCAGCTAAAGCCGCTCCTACAGAGTTAGCTTGAACGCTCTGTAGGAGCGGCTTTAGCCGCGATGAAGTTTGCCAACACAACCGCGACGCACCCGACACCGCCAACAATCCGGGTGAGCGTATTAGGCAGCACCAGACAGACCGCCGACACTACAGCAACCCAGAACCAAATCGTCCCCAGTTCAACGAACAGATATCGTTGAATACTCACCGCCAGACACACAATCAGCGCAAGCGTCACACACCCCGCAGTCAATACATCGAACCATCCATTGTCTCCTGTCAGCAGGAGCGTGGAATAAGCCATCATCAGCGGGATGACAAAAAGACCATTCGCCAGCTTGAAGGCCTCGATCGCCGAACGCATGGGCGGAGCGCCTGCGACACCTGCCCCCGCAAATGCCGCAAGGGCAATCGGTGGAGTCACATTCGATGTCTGCGCCAGCCAGAAAATGATCATATGAGCTGTGATGAGTGCAAGGCCAAGCTCCTGCAGAGCAGGACCCGTCATCACCGAAAGCACAATGTAGGCGGCTGTCGCCGGTAGACCCATCCCGAGCACGAGGGCAGCTACAGCAACGAGGATGAGAGCAAACCAGAGCTGACCGCCACTCAGGCTCACAACCGATTCGGTGAATTGCAGACCAATACCGGTCTGCCCGATCGTCCCAACCACAAGCCCCGCCACCGCACAGGCAATCGAGATTGGGACCGCCAGGACCGCTCCCCGATGAAGCGCCTCGACCAGACCTGACAGCCCAACCCGGTTTTCAGATCTCAGCAGACTGGCCACAACCACAGCCGCACATCCTGAGACACCCACCAGCACAGGCGAGTAGTTCTGCAAGAGGAGCACGGTGATCAGAACCAGCGGTAAGAGGAAATGCACGCCGGCCTTCAACACGCCGAAAGCACTTTCCCGGTCCGTCATACCTTTGAAGCCGGCTTTGGCGGCCATGAGATGAACATACAGGAGGACAGAGCCGAAATAGAGAATGGCGGGCACAAGGGACATCCAGACAATGTCCCCATAAGACGTTTTTGTGAACTCGGCCATCACAAACGCCCCCGCTCCCATGATCGGCGGCATGATCTGGCCACCCGTCGATGCGCCCGCTTCGATACCGGCAGCCTGGGCCGGTTGGTAGCCGAGCTTCTTCATCATCGGGATGGTCAGTGCCCCGGTTGTTACCGTGTTGGCTATGGCAGACCCGGATATCGATCCCATTGCCGCTGACGCGAGGACACTGGCCTTGGCCGGACCACCCCGGTAACGGCCTGCAGCAGCAAAAGAAAGATCAATGAGGAATTTCCCAGCCCCGGTGACCTGCAGAAAAGCTCCAAACAGGACAAAGCTGAACACAGCACCGGCAGCGATGCCTATCGGCGCGCCATAGACGCCTGCGCCGGTGAACATCTGGAATCGAACGATACGTTCAAACGAAAAACCCCGCGTGGCAATGACGTCAGGCAGGTAGTTACCGAATGCACCATAGAGAAGAAACGTGAGGCCTATCAGCATCATGACAATGCCTACGGACCGGCGGGCCATTTCCAGCGTGAGCACGATCAGTGCCATTCCAGCGGCAAAATCCAGACCGCTCAATCCGTAGAGGAGGTGGTCGATGCTCTGGTAGTCGAAATCGAGTATCCGGCTCGAAGCCCAGAGCACCAGGGCGATGCTCAAAACGTCTATGGTTCGCAGGACGGTTGTGGGTCCGAGCGGATACACGAGGAATCCCAGGCAGAGAATCCACGCGAGATGTGTGGGGCGGAAGTATGTGGCTGGCTGCAGGCCGAGGACAGACTCAAACGGCATGACCCCCGGCGGAACAAACCCGGCTAACGGCTGCCAGACCTGGAAGAGTGACAGCCCAACTGCCAGGAAAACAACGATGCGCTTCCACTGAGCTTCCTCAGTCAAGGCAGTTTCCGTCAGAACTCTCTACAGAAGCGCTGTCGATATAGCGCTCTGAACCCGGATGCAGCGGGACAGCGGTGAGCTTGCGTATGTTCTCCACCGTCATGTCACGGGCAACGGGTGAGACTTTTAGCAGCCGGGATTTGTATTTGTAGAGCGTACAGGTCAGCTCATAGGCGAGCTGGTCAGGCATCGACTCATGAACAACCACTGCTGACCAGATGCCCAACGCCTGCACATCAGCGCTCACGCCGTTGTAAGTATCCGCCGGTATGTTGTAGCTACCGTAGGCGGGAAACTGCTCATTGAGTCTGCTTATTTCTGTGTCATCGAGGGGAACCAGGAGAACGTCACGCGTCACAGCAAGCTCCGTCACAGCGGCGAGACCGAGCCCACCTACAACAAATCCCGCATCGATTGTCCCGTCCTTGAGAGCCGCCGTTGTCTCCCCGAAGCTGAGATAAGCAGGTGCAATTTCCTCCAGGCTCACTCCAAGACCGGTCAGAACGTTCTCAGCGGCAACGGCGGTACCCGAACCCGCCGCCCCCAACGATACTCGCTTGCCGCGCATATCAGGGACCCTGGCTATCCCGTTCTGCTGCAAAGTCAGAATGTGAACGATATTCGGATATGCCGTCAGCAATACCCTGATCGGCAGTGGCTCCGGAAATTTGCCCTGACCGAGGTACCCATCCGTAACAACGTCAGCCATGGCGATACCGAGTTCACTCTCCTTACGCGCCACCTGGATGACATTTGTGACCGACCCCCCGGTCACTTCTGCCTTCGCATTGACATGTGGGATCTCCTTCGACCAGATCGACGCCATGCCACCACCAAAAGGATAGTAAAGCCCGGCCGGTCCGCCGGTTGCGATCGCAAATGTGGATGGCGCCTCACCGTCGGAGCAAGCGGTCAGCAGAAGCATGAACGAAAAGGCAAACCGCCTCATGCAGCTGCCTCATTCGCACGTCGCCACGCCACAGCGTAGGGTTTGCGGGCAAGCTGCAGGAAGAGACCCCCGAGAAATCCAAAAATCAGCGTTACGCTGATCATGGAGAAGCGAACTCCGTCATCGGATGGAAACACGGTTTCGTTGAAGAATCCGGCAATTGGCGGTCCAAGCAGGTTACCCAATGAGACAACAAACAGATACACGGCGGCGACCTGGGCATGTATGGCTGCCGGTGCTATCACCGGCAATGAGCCGTTGGCGAGACCAAACGGGGAATTCACGAATATCATTGCCGGAACATACAACACAAAAGCCCATAACGCAGACGGCACAAACTGAATCGCAATCACCACAGGCACACCGAGACACCCAAGCACCATGCCTGCAAGGATGTTACCGTCCGCCCTGCCCCGCTCTGTCAGGCGTTTTGCCACGAGAGCGGCGAGAACGGGTCCAATGGGACCCGTAACAAAAAATATCCAGCCAAACGTCTGAGCGGCCGTCGCAGCATCGATCCCATGCACCCGAACAAAGTAGGACACGCTCCAGAAGACAAACGCATAACCCGCCAGCGCAAAGCTCAAAAAGCCCAGATGATGAAACATCAGAACACGGAAGTTTTCCCTGTAGAAACCAACCAGTTCACCTACGCTGACGCGCGCCTGCGGTGGCGTTTTCCTTTGCGGCTCACGCAACAACAAGAAGAGCAACGCAAGTACAACCCCGGGCAGACCGACATAGACAAACGTCTGTTGCCACGGGCGCAATTCACCCACCACGGGCAACACAAGCGGGTTCGCCTGTTCAACAATCTCGAGTACAAACCCGCCGATGATGAAAGCAATCCCGGAACCCATGACAGCCGCGGTCTGAAAGACGGAGAGTGCCAGCGGTATCTGTGTCCGGGGGAAAAGATCGCCTACCATCGATACGGTTGCAGGCCCAAGCGACGCTTCACCAACTCCAACCCCGATTCGCGCCCAGAGGACATGCCAGAATTGCCGGGAGAGTCCACAGGCTACCGTCATGACCGACCAGAAGAAGATGCCTGCAGCGATGATGTGCTTGCGCGAATAGCGGTCTGCCGCCATGGCAATCGGCAGCGCGGCGGTCGCATAGAATATGGCGAAAACACCATACAGCCAGCCGATCTCGCTGTCTGAGATCCCGAGGTCAGCCTTCATCGGTTCCACAACAATGGCCACAACCTGGCGATCCACGAAACTGATGATGGACGCCAGCATCAGGACTGCCAGGACCAGCCATGCCCCTAATCCAGCTCGAGACAAATTCCGCACCTTCCCCGGGAAACGGCATATGTTAACCGATGGGCATCTTTGGGGGGCCAATGCTCAACACCTGAGCGCCATCTGCCCGGGTGGGTTGGTAAACCTGCTTATTCGCAGCGGTCGCAGAGCCAAAGCTGCCTGGAAAAAGTGGTGACGAGGTGCCTGGCACTGGCGTCACCACTTTTTGTCAGAACGCGTAATACCCGCCGTCGATCAGGAACGTCTCCGCTGAGTGATAGCTGCTTGCCGTACTCATGATGTAAACGGCAATGCCTGCAAAATCGTCTCCTACACCCCAGCGGCGGACCGGGATTCGCTTGGATACATTCTCGACAAATTTCGGATTGGAGAACGTGGTCTCGGTCATATCAGTTTCGATCCATCCCGGCAGGATGGTGTGGGCTGTGACACCGTAACGCGCGTACTCGACTGCCAGGGCTTTTATCATCGATACGAGGCCACCCTTGGTCGCTGCGTAGTGCTCTCCGCGCGCCTGACCCGAAATTGCCGCGAGACTCGCAGTCCCAACAAGTCGTCCAAACGCATCCCCGTCTCTCGCGCGCTCTTTCATATGCCGGGCGGCGGCCCGGAACGTATAAAACACACCTGTCTGATTGACGCCGATGATTGTGTCCCACTCCTCCCGGGTCATTTCATCGAACGCGGTGCCACGCCCGCCAATCCCCGCGTTGGCAAAACAGCCATCCACCCGGCCGTGATCGCTGAGCGCCTGCGCAAACGCCGTATGTACTCCCTGCTCGTCCGATACATCGCACACCTGCGCCGTGACCCGCGTACCGTACTGCTGCAGATGTTCCAGTGCTGCCGCGTTCTTATCGCGGTTGGTTCCCCAGATGCAAACATCCGCACCGGCCTGGGCCACGCCGTCCGCCATGCCGAGACCTATCCCGCCATTGCCGCCGGTAATCAGAACAACACGTCCACTCAGATCAAAAGGTTGATAAGGCACAAGTTCCCCTCAAAAACGAAACGCCGCACGATACCCCATAACCCAAATCCCATCACCCTGTGCGACACTAAGCATTGGTATTGAGGGAGACCATATGACCAATCAGGCAGAAACGAGCGGCTTTGTAATGAACCAGACCATGATGCGGATCAAAGATCCGGAGAAGTCCGTTGCTTTCTACAGGGACGTTCTTGGCATGGCACTGCTCGAGAAATTCGATTTTCCCGAGATGTCGTTTGCGTTGTATTTCATGGGCTATCCGATGTCAGACATTCCCGAGGATCGCGCCGATCGGGCCCGGTGGGTGTTCGATCAACCTGCATTGCTGGAACTCACTCACAACTACGGTACCGAAGACGATGCGGACTTCAGCTATCACAACGGGAACGACGAACCGAGGGGATTTGGACACATCGGGATCTCCGTCCCCGACGTTTACGCCGCATGTGAACGCTTTGAGTCTCTCGGTGTCGAGTTCGTCAAACGCCCCGACGACGGCAACATGAAGGGGCTTGCGTTCATTCGGGATCCAGATGGTTACTGGGTCGAGATATTGTCGAGTGCCGGTTTGGGCAAACTCATCCTCGGTTAGTCAGAGACCAGATCACGGGTTCATTGAGGGGGTCGCCGCTCGCGGTAAGATCTATCATCTCCCTGCGGGAGCTCATCGCTCCCGCCCAGAGTTCCGTCCAGCACGCAAACAAGGTGCGTGCTGAACCTTCCTCGAGACCCCGCAGGATACGCAGGCCACCACGCGTAACCAGGTTGTCCCCTTCCGCCTCGACGGTATCGCCCATAGCCGAAAAAAGCTTCGCGAGATACTCGACTGCCGACGCGATACCCGCATCTTCGATCGCGAGCGTTTCAGCGAGTTCCGCGTAGTATTGCGCACCAATCAGGCGCGCAGCGAGCCGACCATATTCAAGTGTTTTCTCTTCCCCTATGACCTCAGTCAGTGTCGATATCCCGTTCCGGATGTATTCAACAGCGTAGTTGCGATTGGCCTTGGCTAGCCTCTCTTCATCCCATTGAGCTGCAGGGGGTTTCGGCTGATCTTCGGCAACAAACGGTGGCGGTAACTCCCCTTTGGCAAACGTCAGGCGCTCGTCATCGCTGAGATCATGATCGAACTCCTTGAAGTACCCGCAAAGTCCAAACTCGCCCGTCATGTCCTCGGAAACACAAACGTATCCGAGGCGAGGGTTTTCGAGAGACACGCCATTGTGTGCGTACCAGCCCCGAAGGAAACCTTTGCTCACGGCATCCGTCACACCACAGATTGTCGGTCCGGCGTACATCCACCTGGGGTACCGGAACCGCACCCAGGCTTTGGTATCCGACTCATACATGTATTCGACCGCAACTCCGCCAACACCATTTGATAGAACGTGGTACTGGGCGCACGCAACCGCATCAGGCAATCCTTCGAGCCCGAGTTTGGAGAAACTGGAGAGGAATTTGTCGAGGTGTTGTCTGCGAAACAGACGAAACATCCAGTCACCCATGACCTCTTCGCCTTCACGCGTCGACACCATGAGTTGCAGCCCCAGAAAATAGGCGTGATGGAGTTTCGCGGCAGCCTCAACCGCGGTTCTGTCTAATGACATAAATCCCCCAGGTTTCAATCGCGGTTAGAACCGCTCCTACAAACTAGCTTAACTAAACTCGCTGCTCGCTTTTTTGAGGTATCAATGCCCAGGCACGTTCGTGCAGATAGTAAATCAGGAATTTCAGCACAAACTCAATGCTGCCTATCGTGAGAGCCGCATCGAGGCGACCCGTGACTACCCAGGAGATCAGGGTGGTCGTCAGGGTCGCGACGATACGCCAGGAGAATGCCTTGGCAAGACTCCGAGCGTGGGAATCAGACATGCTTCAGAACCTCTTCCACACACTGCTCAATTGGCATGTCCGCGGTCCTGAGAGATATCTCAGCCGACTCAGGCGCCTCATAAGGAGAATCAATACCGGTAAAGTGCGGCAGGTCACCTCTGCGGGCTTTCTTATAGAGTCCTTTTGGATCCCTCTCCTCTGCCACTTCGAGAGGCACATCCAGGTAGATCTCCAGGAACTCGTCCTCATCAAAGAGTGCACGTGCCATATCCCGCTCCGATCTGAACGGTGATATGAATGCTGTGATGACGATGAGGCCCGCATCCACCATCAGTTTCGCAACTTCCGCCGTACGACGGATGTTTTCAACCCGATCCGCGTCGGTGAATCCAAGATCCTTGTTCAATCCATGACGGATATTGTCACCATCGAGGATGAATGTATGTTTGCCTTCGGCGTGGAGCGCCTGCTCTACCGCGTTCGCAACGGTCGATTTGCCGGAACCACTCAGACCAGTCATCCACAACACTTTTCCTTTGTGTCCCTTCAACCGGGCGTGGGATTCCTTGTCAACGGCGTGCGCGTGCCTGTGAATATTCTTAGCCCTTCGCAGAGCAAAGTTGATCATGCCCGCACCCACTGTAGCGTGTGTGTAACGATCCACCAGGACGAACGAACCCATGCCTTTGCATGCGCTGTAAGCCTCAAAAGGCACACCTTTGTCGAAGCTGAGCGTCACCCGGCCGATATCGTTGAGATCGAATGCTTCTGTCGACAACCTATCAAGCGTATTGATGTTGTACTTGAACTTGATGTCCGTCAGCGTTGCATTGATGCGGGTCGTACCCAACATCAACCAGTAGGAACGGCCGATGTATCCCTGTTCCGAGTCCATCCATACAAGGGATGCATCGAACTGGTCGGACACCTCACAGGGGGAATCGGATGCCACGATTACATCCCCCCTCGAAACGTCGACCTCACGATCCAGCGTCAATGTCACTGCCTGGTCAGTTTGCGCGTGCTCAAGTGAATCTTTGTAGAGCAGGATGTCTTTGACGCTGGCCACTTCTCCGGAAGGCAGGATGCGTATTTCATCACCCTTGGCAACAGAGCCCGCAACCACCGTTCCGGAAAAACCCCTGAACTCGCGGTTTGGCCGGTTCACCCACTGCACAGGAAAGCGCAATGACTCCTCCGTATCGTGATGGACATCCACAGTTTCGAGAAAACCAAGCAGTGTCGGCCCCGTATACCAGTGTGTTCGGACAGACCGCTCGATCACGTTGTCTCCCTTCAGTGCTGACAGGGGGATAGGTGTGATGTGTTCGAAATTGAGTTGCTTAGCGAATTCCCTGTATTCCTCCACAATCCTGTCGTAAACAGCACGGTCGTAATCGACGAGGTCCATTTTGTTGACCGCAAGGACCACATGCCTGATACCGAGCAGCGATGTAATGAATGAGTGCCGTCGGGTCTGCGTGAGAATGCCGTTTTCAGCGTCGACCAGAATGACAGCGACATCCGCGGTGGACGCACCAGTCACCATGTTCCGTGTGTACTGTTCGTGGCCAGGGGTATCCGCAACGATGAACTTCCTGTGGTCGGTACTGAAGAAGCGATAAGCCACATCGATAGTGATGCCCTGCTCCCGCTCCGCGGCCAGCCCGTCGACCAGCAAAGCAAAGTCGATGTCGCCGCCCTGGGTACCTACCTTCTTCGAGTCCTGCTGCAGGGACGTCACCTGGTCTTCGAAAACCAGCTGCGCTTCGTACAGCATGCGCCCGATGAGGGTGCTCTTGCCATCGTCAACGCTTCCGCAGGTAATGAACCGCAAGAGGTCGAGGTTTGCCTGAGTATTGATGTAGTCCTGAACTCTGTCTTCGAGTTCCTCACGGGTAAAATCCTGTGCTTCGCTCATTAGAAGTAGCCCTCCTGCTTTTTCTTCTCCATCGACCCGGAACTGTCGCTGTCGATGGCTCTTCCCTGACGTTCGCTGGTACGGCTCTGGAGAAGCTCCAGAACGATCGAGGACAGGTTGTCCGCATCGGAATCGATGGCACCCGTCAGCGGGTAACAACCGAGGGTCCGGAAACGGATCAAACGTGTCTGGATCTCTTCGCCGGGCAACATGCGCATCCGGTCGTCATCAACCATGATCAGCATGCCGTCGCGCTCCACAACCGGACGTTCTGCAGCAAAATAGAGTGGGACAATCGGGATGTGCTCCCTGTAGATGTACTGCCAGATATCGAGCTCTGTCCAGTTTGACAGCGGGAAGACCCGGATGGACTCCCCGGGACTTTTGTATCCGTTATAGAGATTCCACAGTTCCGGCCGCTGATTCTTGGGATCCCAGCGGTGGGTGGAGGTTCGAAACGAAAAGACCCGCTCCTTGGCACGGCTCTTCTCCTCGTCCCGGCGGGCACCGCCGAAAGCGACGTCAAACCCGTGTTTGTCCAGCGCCTGTTTCAACCCCTGCGTTTTTGTCACATCCGTATGCAATGCGCTGCCGTGGTCGAATGGATTGATATCCTTCTCAATCGCTTCCGGATTGATGTGGCAGATGAGATCCATCCCCACTTCTTTTGCCATCTGGTCACGGAATTCATACATCGCCTGGAACTTCCACCGTGTATCCACATGCATCAGTGGAAAGGGGGGCGGGCTCGGATGGAACGCTTTGCGGGCCAGGTGCAACATCACGGAGCTGTCTTTGCCCACGCTGTAAAGCATGACGGGGTTTTCAGCCTGGGCAACAACTTCCCGCATGATGTGGATGCTTTCTGCTTCGAGCCTGTCCAGGTGAGTCAGCTCTTCTGATTCCCGGGGAGGACTTTCCGGATACTTCGCGAGGGCAAGCGTTGATTTGTACGCGGTCAGCGCCAGGTTGACTTTCAGTCCGGACGGCAGAGCTACCTGATGTGTACCGGCGTCTGCAACCCATTCCCGAAACTGTGCGGTCAACTCGCCATGTGGCCACAGATAGGCAGGTTTACCGTCACACAACACCTCGAGGGTGTCTTTGACCGTTTTGAGGCTCACTTTCTCGACAAAACGCCAGCGACGGCCCCCACGGCCGTCATTCGCCATGATGAGGACGGCGTCTTTAACCTGAACGCTCTGGATGTACAGAGAGTGAATGCGCTTGCGTTTGCTTTGTTCGTCGAGGCTTTGCGCAACCAGCTGCGTGAGAGCACGATCCATTTCATCCCGAAGATCGCCGAGCTTGAGCGCTGCGGGCAACCACACCGCTTTTTCGAGCATCCGCTCCGTGGAACGCATCGTTTGTTCTTCACCGGCTTCAACCAGCGCGTTGTGAACGCCTGCCGTATCCCAGAAGCCCGCTTCCCCGGGGTTTTCGAACAGCACATCAGGGAGTTCAACACCCATAGCGGTTATCCTTCTTAATCAAAGTTTGTCGTAAAACGCGGAATATACCCTATATTCCTGTTAAACGGGTTAAGAATTTGTAATTTTCGGGAATTTCGTTATACGAATTGCAGATTACGTCAAACTTTTGGCGTCAACAGAAGAGTCAGCAAGGAGCGTCAGCGGGGGAATCTGCAAACGACAACATCATACCGTTGCCAGGCTGAGTGTCGGTGATGGTGGCCACATATTGCGTCACCCGGCACGTACAGCTGACGCAATCTCCCCCCAGCGAGGCAGGTTCTCGGGATTGCGGCGAATGTCTTCAGCAGTGAGATATGTAATGACACGGCTGGCAACACCTCTGTAGCGGTCCAGCAGAGCATCAGCCATATCGTCCCATGGTTTGACGAGGGCAAAGTGCTCGAGCATTTCATCGGTGATGAGGTCTGCCATGCCTGCGACATCACCCGCCTTCATCAGCTGACCTAACTGGGCAGTCACACCTTCGAAGCCCAGATCATCAAACTGAAATGCGTAATTTGGCGTTGATCCGTAGAATGAAATCTGCGTTCTCGCCCGCTGTACAAGACGCTCACGCTCTTCGGCAGTGTCACCTGGCACAGCAAAAACGGGAACCATGAGGTCTACATCCATCACATCCCTCCCCGCTTTGGCGGCACCTTCCGAAGCAGCGGGTAACAACCTGTTTTCGATATATGTCAGGGAGTGCATTGGATGCACGTGGATGCCATCGCAGAGCTCACCGGCCATACGGCACATGTGCGGACCCACCGCAGATATATCGACCTTGACGTCTTCATGGTCGTGTCTCGACGGTGCCCACGCTGCAGGCAGATAGCTCAGGTTGTAGTAAGGGCCTTCATGACTGAGTTTTTCTTCTCCACGAAACGCCCTCAAACAAGCCTGGACCGCCTGGACATAATCCCGCATCTGGGGAGCCGGCTTGTCGAATGTCGATGAGTAGCGTCGAACCACGTGACCTTTCACCTGACTACCCAGGCCCAGCCGGAATCTTCCCCGGGTATTGAGTGCAAGCTCCCAGGCTATCTGTGCTGAAATCATCGGACTTCGGGGAAACGCCACCGCAATCCCTGTGCTGAACTCGAGGCCCGGGGCAGCTGTGGCCGCCGCTGCTATCTGCATCCAGGGCGTGGTCCCAGTCTCAGTGAACAGCATCCCCGAAAAACCGGACGCTTCCAGAGAACGCGCCAGATCACCCGCCTGTGCCCACGTCATGCCACCAACCATCATGTCAAAGTCCATCGTTTACTCCTGATTGTTGTTCTACTTGTTTTCTTATTCCGGTCTGCGGACCCACTTACTGGTGGCGGATACATCCTGAACGTTGCCACCTGCCTTCTGCCAGCCATTGAAACCAACCTCGAGATGCGCGACGTCTTGAAACCCCATATCTTCCAGCGCAAGCGTGGCGTAAACGGACCGCCCGCCACCGGCACAGAACACCACTATTCGTTTGTCTTCCTGGAAGTAGTCCCGATAGTATGGACTCGACGGATCCGCCCAGAATTCCATCATGCCGCGCGGCACATGTTTGGCCCCCGGTATGGTGCCGAGATCGACAACCTCCTGTATCTCTCTCAAATCCACGAGCAGGAGTTCTTCATTGTCCGAAAGCTCCCGCTGAAGCGCGTCCACCGACAGGTTTTCTATCTTCTCCTTCAGAGCGGTCGTCTCTTCAAAGACGTTCTTGATTGGCATCCTAATCTCCTTCTAATAACCGGCCACCAGGCCCTCTTTGCGGTGGTCGGAACCACCGACATAGCCATTCTCCAGACGCTGGATGAGTTGCGCACCACCAAATATGTGCTCGAGAGGTTCGAATCCCACATCGTGGCCCATTGCCTGCAACTCCTTTGCGACACCAGGGTCGTAGCCCTGTTCCAGTCCCAACCTGAAATTCGGGTAAACATGCCAGCGCGGGGCATCCGATGCCACCTGTGGATTCTGCCCGCCATCGAATATCCGCGTGACCATCTGCACATGCCCCTGGTGTTGCATATGCCCCCCCATAACACCAAACGAGAGCACTGGCGCGTCTTCCTGCGTGACGAATCCCGGGATAATCGTGTGGAACGGCCGTTTGCCGGGAGCCACTACATTGGGGTGATTCGGATCGAGAGAGAATCCTGCCCCACGATTCTGCATTGATATCCCGGTTCCAGGGATCACAATGCCCGATCCAAAACCCATGTAGTTGGACTGGATGAAGGAGACCATCATTCCTTCTTCATCCGCAGCGGTGAGATACACGGTGTCATGAGACACAGGGAGAGAAACAGGCGGCAATGGTGATGCCTTGTCTCCGATGGTTGCGGCGGCAAGCTCCAGAGATCCGGGATCCAGCAAGCTCTCGATGTCCAGGCGCATCGCCCGGGGGTCTGCGAAGTGATCGAACGCCGCCCGTATGGCGATTTTCATCGCCTCAGCCTGCTGATGTATCCACTGCGGTGTGTCCAGATCCCGGGGCTCGAGATGTTTCAGTATGCCGAGCGCAATCTGCGCAGCCAGACCCTGACCGTTCGGTGGAATCTCATGCAGACACACGTTCCGGTAATCCATTCCGGTAGGTGTCACCCAGATCGGCTGATGCTCGTCGAGATCGGCAAGCCGTAGCGCACCCCCTGCTTCCCGGGCAGCGGCGTCCATTGCCTGCCCGAGTTCGCCCCGGTAAAAAGCCTCACCTCCACTCTCGGCAATAAGTTCCAGGGAACGCGCGAGATCGGGACGTCGGACCAGGTCGCCAGCAGTGGGTGCTGGCAGAAAATGTTCTGCGAAGTCATCGAACTTACCTAGATTCTCACCTGCCAACTGCCAGTAGTACGCAGACTTCGGACCGACGTGGAAGCCTTCCCGGGCATAGTGGATTCCCGACTCGAACAGATCTTTGAAACCAAGCCTGCCGTATTTGTCAGACAACGCCACCCAGGCGCTGACAGCACCTGGAACCGTCACACTGTCCCAGCCGACATCAGGCATCTGCGAACGGCCAGCAAACCTGTCCCGGTCCCACAGAGCCGGTGCGCCACCGGAGGCGTTCAGCCCGACGAGCTCCGAACCATCCCAGAGGATACAAAACGCATCACTTCCCAGCCCGTTGTTGTTGGGTTCGACGACTGTAAGCGTAATTGCGGTTGCAAGTGCCGCATCAACAGCATTGCCACCTGATCGCAGCGCCTGAATGCCCGCCTCAACAGCAAGAGGTTGCGACGATGCCACGAGATTCCTGGCGGAGACAGGCGAACGCCTGGACGGATAGGGTTGTCCGGAGTCGTACGCCATCAGGTCAGGATCCCGGTGTTGGGATTACGGTAACCGGCATGGATTCCGGCTCGAGACCGAGCAGGATCAGCACTTTGGACATGCCCAGAAACAAGCCAACGCCGAGCATGAGTTCAGTCAATTCTTCTTCCGTGAAGTGCATGCGTAACCGTTCAGCCAATTGGGGATCAACTTCACCCGGCATGCCAATCAGACAGTCGGTGAGTTCCAGGGCCGCCACTTCCCTGGCGTCAAACGATGCTTCATATCCGTCAGTCACCTTTCCCGCCGTCGCTTCATCCAGCCCTGCCACACGGGCAGAGTCAAAACGTACGTTTTTTCAGTAACCGCAATCGGTTATCCGGGCATTACGCAAGCGCGTCATTTCTTTCAACTCGGGAGGCACGACGCCCCGCTGCCAGAACTCGCCGTAAAGGTCGAAGAACTTTGCTGTAGCGTCCGGTATGCGCGCCATCACGGTCGCAAACTCCGCAACGGTATCGGGGCTGGCCGCATCGATTCTGGGGTTTGTAGACATTCAGTTACTCCTCATCAAACCAGGTGTTCCCCGGACAGCTCTCCAGGGTGTGCTGGTATTCCCAGCGTCAGTTTCAGGCGACACGTCACATCGAAGAAGGCAGTCGCAGTAAGCAGGGCAACGGTTGCATCCTGACCCAGGTGTTCAACAGCTTCGGCTACCAGGTCGTCTGTCACGCCGTGATGGTTGAACGGGACCTCCTCCGCCAGGGCCAGGGCCGCTCTTTCGCCATCCGTAAACGTCCCTGTGTCACCGCGTTGCAAAGCCGATATCTCTTCATCGGTGAGGCCAACACCGGGATGACGCAGCGACCACTCCGCGTCAGCGCCGTGTATCCGCGCCACGCGCAGGCGGCAAAGCTCGAGAACACGGTCTTCCACGACCCCCGTCTGCCACAGGCTCAGGTAAAATGCCCTGTAACGGCTTGCCAGTTCCTCGCGGTGCGCCAGAACACCTTCGATACTGCTGCTGGCTGCCAACGGTTCAATCAACTGCACTTTGAACTTCCCTCCCCCAACAATGGTTTAATAGTACCTCCGATGAAAATCGCCACAACACCCAGGGGCAGTGTGAATAGTTCTATCGGCACGTGGCTCATTTTCGGCGGCATTGCGCTCATCCTGATCGGTGTGATCGCGAAAACGGGTTTGTTGAGCTGGTTCGGCCATCTGCCACTCGATTTCAACGTCAAACGAGAGGGATTCCAGTTCTATTTCCCACTCGGCTCGATGATCGTGATCTCCGTCGTGCTCACTGTGCTCATCAATCTCATTCGCAAGTTTTTCTAGTGGAAATCAGGGAACCGGTGTGGATACCCGTTAGCGACAATGTACGCCTGTCCACGCGCCTCTGGTTACCTGAATCCCTGCCTGCCCCGGTTGTCCTCGAGTACATTCCCTATCGAACCCGTGATCTCTACCGTGCTGCGGACAACTTCTGGGGAGCACAGCTGGCAGCCAATGGTATCGCGTACGCTCGTGTTGATGTCAGGGGGACCGGAGATTCAGATGGTGTTATCACAGATGAATACACCGATATCGAAATTGATGACGGCATCAAGGTCATCGACTGGCTTGCCGGCCAGCCCTGGAGCAACGGTCGGGTGGGCATGCGGGGGATATCCTGGGGAGCTATAAATGCGCTGTATGTCGCTGCCCGTCAGCCAGCACACCTTCAGGCGATCATGGCCATAGCCGGTACCGACAACCGTTACACGGACGACGCACACTTCATCGGGGACTGCGTCGCGCATACGGGGTTCCAATGGGGGACACTCTTCAAGACGGTGATGGCTGCCCCTCCGGACCCGGAAATCAGCGGCGAACGCTGGTCAGAAACGTGGCAGGACCGTCTGGACGCGACACCCGAGATCCTCGGCAACTGGTTGCAACGATACCGCGACCCCGCCGCCTGGGATCCCCTGGAAACGTCCAACATAAGGACACCTACCTACCTGGTCGCCGGTTGGCAGGACACCTACTCCAACCCAACCTGGCGTCTATTCCACACCCTGGACGTGCCCAGAAAGTGTATCATTGGTGCGTGGGGACACACCTATCCCTATTTTGCACCCCAGGGGCTTTCCTGGATCGAGGAGGAAGCAGCATGGTGGAAACACTGGCTGACTGACGAGCAAACAGGCGTGATGAGCGCGCCTTTCCTGAACGTGTTCATCCCTGACGTAACGGCATCTGAAGCGAAAAGCAAACCTCAGCATGGGCGCTGGGTGGCGTTACCCCAGAGAACACCCTCAGCATTTTCCACCTGGCATTTTTCTGATGCCGCCCTCACAACAAAGCGAGGTTCTGCTCCTGACAGTGTCATATCGGGAGAACATATCGTAGGTCAGACGAAGCCCGAGTGGCTGGATCGACCACCTCTCGAGCAAAGCTACGACGATGGTCTGTCTCTCACCTTTGACAGTGAGCCTTTGCAGGAACCTTTCGAACTGCTGGGCAACCCACAAGTGCATCTGCGTCTGAAGGCAGATCGGCCAGACGCCACTATCGCCGTACGCCTGACGGAACTGACTCCCGAGGGACATTCGTGGCTGATCAGCTACGGTGTGCAACGGCTGGAGGATGACACCGGAGATTTCATCCGGGTCACAATTGATCTTGCTGCGACTGCTCACCGCTTCAGTCCCGGAAATTCGCTGCGCATTGCAGTCTCCCAGTCCCTCTGGCCACTGATCTGGCCGGCTCCTGAGCGCTTCACGCTGACACTGGACACTGACGAATGCCGCCTCGATCTGCCGCCTCTGCCATCGGGGGCTTACGACTACCCACCGCCGTCGACGGTCCACTCGAGAAATGCACAGTCGTTCGACGCCTACACAATTGTTCCTGCAGATGCCTCGGGACAGCTGACACTGGAACACCACGAACCAGAGTCCCCGCTGACTACCGACACGGGTATCACAGTCACCCGATCAAGCGAGCAATCAAGCTCGATCATTCAGACCCATCCCAACTCCGGCCACTGGAGCCAGACAACCAGCGTATCCTGGCAGCGCGCCGACTGGCATGTGGAGGTTAGTGCGGGTTACGACTTAACCAGCGAAGCCCACCACTTCAAAATCCGGGAGTGGCTGCGTGCAAAAAACAGCGATGCTGTCGTTTACGAGCAGGACATCACAAACATCGTTTCTCGTTAGGAATCGCGGCTGAAGCCGCTCCTACAGAGCTAGATCAATCTTGCTACCTAGGATTTCTCGTTAGGACCGATCTTGCTACCTTTGTAGGAGCGGCTTCAGCCGCGATTAATCATCCGCTCCATCTCTGAGCGCTATCGCCCGGTCGAGGACAAAACCGCGTATGGCCAACGCATCATCTGCTGACAGCACATCAGCAAAAGACGGCATGCCCCGGCTCACATATGCCCCGTCAACCACAATCTCTTTGAAGAGACTGAACTTGTCCTGGGTGAGGTAACGCAGATCAGGATGAAGCAATCCGCTTTCAGCATTGCCGCCGTGGCACCAGGCGCAGTATTCGCGGTACAGGCTTTTACCCTGGGCAATGTCATCCGCAGATGTCATCTGTTCGGGGAGATCCGGCTGGATCATGACCCGCTCCGCTGATTGAGGGACAGAGCCAGTGCCTCCAAGCTTAAACGCAAGCAAGCGGCCTTCGTTGTGGTAGTCGTTGATCATGGCACCTTTCATCTCACCACCCATGCCACCACCGCCAATTCCCGCAGCAACGACGATGTACTGTTCTCCACCAATACGATACGTAACAGGCGGGGCGAAAATGCCGGTGGTCGAGTGAACCTGCCATAGTTGCTCGCCATCTGTATCTCTGTACGCCGTGAAGTTCCCATCCGCTGTTCCCTGAAACACGAGCCCGCCGGCTGTCGAGAGCACCCCCCCATTCCAGTGACCGGCAAACCGCTTCTGCCACACAGGGTGACCGGCAACAGGATCCCACGCGAGCAGATGACCTCGAAATTCGACCGGGTCTTCTTCACCGAGACCCTCCGTACCATCCAGGTCCATCGCCAGATTCCAGCCTCTCGGGTTGTGCTCGAAGTCCGCTTCGTTGCTGTACCACATGCCTGTGTCATGTGCCGGCAGATAGAGGAGATTCGTTTTTTCACTGAAAGACATTGGCTGCCAGTTATGCCCACCCTGGGGTCCGGGTGATACCTTCTTCGGATCGTTTGCGTAGTTTCCATCCACTATCTCTACGGGACGTCCAGTCTCGACATCCACGTGGCTCGCCCAGTTCATCGCAACGTATGGGGTCGCTGACAGAAGTTCTCCCGTCGCACGGTCGAGCATGTACAGAAACCCGTTTTTTGGTGCCTGTAGAAGAACCTGCCGTGTCTCTCCGTCTATATCGACGTCAGCCAGCATGATGTGTTGTGTCGCGGTGTAGTCCCAGTTGTCTCCAGGTGTCGTCTGGTAGTGCCAGACCAGCCGGCCCGTCTCCGCATTGATCGCCAGTATTGACGCAAGAAACAGGTTATCCCCGCCACCAGGGCTGCGCACGTAGCGTGACCACGGAGAGCCATTGCCCACACCGATGTACACAATGTTGAGCGCCGGGTCATACGCCATTCCATCCCAGGCAGTGCCGCCACCGCCAACTTCCCACCATTTACCGCCGCTCCACGTGGGAAGCGCAAGCTCGAGATCCGGGTGTTCCAGTGGAGATTCCGGGTTACCCGGCACCGTATAGAACCTCCAAATCTGCTCACCTGTCGCCACATCGTAAGCGGTGACATAACCGCGTACACCATATTCCGCGCCACCGTTCCCAATGACGACTTTGTTACCAGCAACACGCGGTGCACCGGTAATCGTATACGGCTTATCTGTAGGCGTGGTCTGGACAGACCAGAGTTCGTTGCCTGTATGACGGTCGAGCGCTATCAGACGGCCATCCAGCGCACCGATGAATAAACGGTCACCATCAATTGCGGCTCCCCGGTTGACGACGTCGCAACACGCCCACCGACCCCATTGACGGTCTACCTTAGGGTCGTACGTCCATCTGGCTTCACCCGTGGCTGCATCGAGCGCGTGCACGACGCTCCACGGTGCCGTGGCGTACATGGTCCCGCCCACGACAAGCGGTGTGGTTTCAACCCCTCTCTGGGTGTTGAGTTCGAAGCTCCAGGCGAGCCCAAGCTGCCCGATGTTCGTCTCGTTGATATCTGCTAGATCACTGTAACGCGTTTCACCCTGATTGAGACCGTAGTTCGGCCATTCCACATCAGGGAGATTCGATTGCTCTACGTCACTACCCGAACAGGCAGCCAGACCCACAATGAAAACCAGACCCACAACAATACGCATATCTTCTCCCCGTTCTTCTTATTCCCAGCAATCATGCTTCCCCGCACACAGCTTACACGAGAAAGAACCCGATCAGCGTGTACAGCACACCACTCAACCCCGCAGCCACTAGTGCCAGCGGAAGCTGTGTATTCACGTGGTCCATGAGATCCGACCCGCATGCCAGCGACGACAGAATAGTCGTGTCTGAAATCGGCGAACACTGGTCTCCAAATACCGCACCCCCCATGATGGCTCCGAAGTTCATGACAAGAAACAGCGGCTCACTGGAAAGACTGAGTGCAAGGGGCAATGCGATTGGAAAGACAACCGCATACGTCCCCCAGGACGAACCGATCGCAAATGCGATCAACATGCATACCACCAAAAGAAGTGCCGGTAAAACGTACGGGACGGTCAGCAAGCCTTCCGATGTCGCCTCGATTACGAAACTCGAGGTGCCGAGCGCAGTCGACACTGCCGCCAACGTGACTGCAAGAGCCAGTATCACCGCACCGATCGTTACACCCTTGATGCCGGTCATCATCGCATCCACAGCATCTGACAACGACATCCCCCTCAAAATCGTGATACCCAGGCCAACGACAACAGCCAGGGCAAATCCTTCGAAAACCATTGGAGAACCTGTAACAAGCCAGGGAACGATGCACAAGCTCATAAGAGTCAGGATTGGGGCGGCAAAGTCCAGAAGCCACGGTTTGTAATCTTCCAGCTCGTTCCCACCTGATAGTTCCTGGCTTAAGACCGGGGACGATCCCTCACGATCGAGCAGCCCCTCGGTGTTGACCCTATTGATTGCCCTGGCCATAGGTGTTCCTAACAGGGGCAAACGGTCCAGGGAGAACAGAAACGTCATGGTGACTGCTGTCCAGGCGTAGAAGTTGAACGCAATCGATTGCATGAAAAGACCAATGGCATCCGCTTCATTCGCGATTACCGATGACAGCGGTTCAATCAGAATGAGACCGGATACGTATATCGGCCAGACGTTAAAAGGAATGATGGTCGCGATAGGCGATGCGGTGGAATCGACCACATAGGCCAGTTCCTCATGCGCCACACCATGCTCATCCGATATCGGCCTGACAGTGGTTCCAGCAAGAACAGTCGAGATAGTTCCACCCTGATGGAACACCACCCCCAGCACCCAAGCAAACACCTTCGCGCTGATCCGCGAGCTGACAAACCGGTCAGCCAGTGTCTTGGCAAAGTATCGTGCGCCGCCGTTTCGGCTCCATAGCCCGAGAAGCCCCCCCAGCGCCCACAGGTAGACCAGGAGTATCTGGGCGTAGTTTTCGGTCGCGAGACTTGGAATCATGAACTTCTGGAGGACGTTCACGTCTCCGGCTATCAGCCCGCCGCTGACGATTCCAAGCAACAGGGCAATGATGACATTGCGGCTGACAAAGCAAACAACAATCGTGATCAAAGCCGGTAGCAACGACCAGGCGCCGTATGACCCGTCACCCGGTTCCGGCCGCACCCACCAGAGAAAAAACCCCGCCAGGGCTACGCCTGTCAGGCTCAGGATTCGCTTGTGTGTACTCAAGCGAGGAGGTTTGGCCTTTCCGCTTCGATGTAAGGCTTGAGGTCACTCAAAGTCTTATCGACTGCCGCTATCCCCTGGTCGATCTCCGCTTCACTCATGGGTGTGCTGATGCAATACATAAGACGGGTCGCCGACATCACACCATGGCGAAGCATGGTCAGATGAAAGAGTTGGGTCACGTGACCCGCACCGATCATTGCGTCCATGGTCTGCCGGGCATTTGTCACCGGCCCTTCCGCGAACAGAACGTTGGTTAACGATCCCATGCCTTGTGCAACAGCTTTGATGCCATGCGATCTGAAACACTCGTTAAAGCCTGCCCGCAAACGGTTACCTAACCCGTTTAAACGTTCGACCTCACTTGCGTCGTAGTGCGTCATCGCCGCCAGACCTGCCGCCATTGTGAGCGCGTTGCCGCTGAAGGTGCTCGCATGCATGATGGGCTGTTCCTGCTCCGGGCTGAAAAGCTGTAGTAGATCCCGTTTCCCCCCGACAGCACCCACAGGTAACCCGCCGCCTATGATCTTGCCCATGCATGTCAGGTCCGGTTGGACACCTGCTTGTGCCTGTGCACCACCATTGCCCAGCCGAAGGGTGATGACCTCGTCGAAGATCAGGACAATCCCATGATTGTCAGCTTCAGAGCGTAGCGTTTTTAGAAACGAGTCACTAGCCGGAATCATGCCCATGGAACCCAGGACAGGTTCAACGATGATCGCCGCAAGATCATCCCCGTGCTCAGCGATGAGGTTGGCGGCGATGGTCGGTTCGTTGTAAGGACAGATGACCGTATCGCCAAGCACACTTTCCGGAAAGCTCTTATCCACTGGTAACGAAACGGGTGCTTCGAGGGGACCACACATATTCGGCATAGGGACCAGCGATACTTCCGCCAACTCATAGCTGCCGTGATACCCCCCTTCGATCTTCATGATCTTCTGGCGTCCCGTTGCAGCTCGCGCACAGCGTATCGCCATCTGCGTGCCTTCCGTGCCAGAACTTGTGAACCGCATCTGCTCAATACTGGCTACCCGCCCCGTAATGATTTCTGCCAGGGCTATCTGATCCTCGCTCGGAGCTGCAAATGCCGATCCTCTGCCAATCTGTCTCTGCACGGCTTCAACCACCGGCCCAAAAGCGTGACCGTGAATGAGCGACGTGAAATTATTCATGAAATCGAGAATCTCGTGACCATCCACATCACGCAGCGTGCAACCCGAAGCTTCCTCAACAACCAGCGGGTATGGGGCATAGTGCGCACTTGCTCGAGTATCGCCACCAGGAAACACCTCCCTTGCACGAACTGAAGCCGTTTCCGATCCCGGACTGAAACGCCGATACTCTTCAATCAATGGATGTTCCTGTGTCATATTATTTCCCCCGGGACAGTCCATCTTGATCTTAATCGCCTGTGCTAGGATCACAACCATGACCTCCTCGCAAGTTCCGCTTCTGCCTGATACTCCAGACGTGATCAGTCAGCGCACGAAATGGAAGTACAACGGCTCCTCGCGACCCGCATTTGCCGAACCAACTCCAGCCGGATGCGAATCCGTCTGGGACTTTCCGCGTCCACCCCGCATCGAGCCCGTAACCTCAGTGATTGCCGTGTACCTTGGAGACCGGCTCATCGCCCAAACCCACAACGGCGTACGTGTAGTCGAGACTGCCGGTGCA
>JANQFF010000392.1 GCA_028277965.1 Pseudomonadales bacterium | reverse complement strand
ACCGGTAGACGATGCCGTTGAACGCACCCCACGGATGAAAATTGGGGAATAGCGTGTAGTCGAGGCTGTCTACCAGCTCAGCATCGCAATACATGTCAGCACGCTCTCCCGCAATCTCACGTAATCCCTCCCGTGCCCGCTCAGCCATGAAGTTGCGCATGTGCATGCCATCCGGTACTTCAGGCACCTCAGCGTCATGATCGATGTCGAGCAGGGTCCGCAGCATGTCTTCCTGGGTCGGTGCGTTTTCGAGCAATGGACTGTGCGTTGAGCCGGGGGTGATCACCCGAGCACAGTTGTCCCAGATATCCACCTGGCTGTTCACATCACCGAGGGAGCGCAGGATCTGTGGGTGAGTGCCGTTTACATGGTATGCCTCGCAGAAGGCTTCCTGAGCAATCTTCCAGTTACACGGCATCACTTTTGCCACGTGGGCTGCTTTGTACAGGCCACCCAGGTTCCATCGTTCGAACTGCGGAGCGAGGTCTTTAATGAATTCCTCAAATGGCTCGCACGCCGGATCTGGATTGATAAAGATGAAACCAGCCCAGGTCGCCACAGGCAGGTCCGGCAGGTTGAACGTCTCTTTGTCGACCTGGGGAAAGTCCCAGTCAGCCGGGATGTCGCTGAATTTCCCATCCAGCTTCCAGCAGAAACCGTGAAACGCACAGCGCAGTTCGGTGGCATTGCCGTCGAACTCTTTCAACATACGGCCACGGTGCAGGCATGCGTTTGGGAACGCTTTGATCTCACCGGTTTCCGTTCGCACGACCAGAAACGACATGCCGGCGATATCGTAGCGGTAATGGTCGCCCGGTTCCGGTATGTCCTCTTCCCTACAAGTGAACTGCCAGATCTTCTTCCACATCCTCTCCACTTCTTTCTCGTGGTAGTCCTGTGTGGTGTACCGTGTGACAGGAAACTCGTTCAGCCCCATGTCTTTGGGTGACTGCAGGCGAAGAACGTCTGGCACTTCATGGGAGTCGAGGTCCAGGAGTTCCTGGTAGGTGAGTCCGGGTGATCTCGGCATGGTGTCCGGATCGAGATCTTTGTATGCCTCTGCCATCAGGGCGCCTCCATTTCTGTCGCTTTCGATTCGGCGTCTACATCTGCAGGATTGACGCGATCCTCAGGCGGTTTGGGTTCAAATTCAATGTGTAGTTCTTTCAGTGCGCGAAGGGAAAAGTTGGGTACAACCTCGAACGTGTTTTTACCCTCGGTAAAGCTCAAGCTTTCAACGCGGTCGACCAGGGCCCTGAATGCCCAGAATAGCTCCCGCCGGGCGAGGGGGGCACCGATACAGTGATGGACACCCGAACCAAAGCCCAGGTGCCGACCGGGTTTTTCGCGCTCGAGATCGAGATCGACGGGACATTCAAACTCGCCGCCGTCACGGTTTGCGGCAGCGTATCTCACGTTGATCATCGAGCCTGCCGGTATGTGGACACCGTGCAGTTCGATATCCTGTCCTGCCATGCGGAAGAGCCCCTGGACAGGCCCTTCGAGCCTGACCACTTCTTCGCAGAATGTGCGCATGTATTTGTCAGGGTCTGACTTCAAACGGTCCCAGACGTCCGGGTTTTCGATCAGGAGCTTGACGCCGTAAGCGATGGCGTTGGTTGTGGTTTCAGACCCACCAACAAACGTATCCGCCATCATCTCGGCGTGCAGCTCGTTGTCATTCAACGGCCGTTCCCACTCCGGAATGACCCGGTTCACCATATCGGAAAGCAGGGTTTCATCTGGCTCCTCGCGCAACCGCTCGAAGATCGGCTGGAAGTAGTGTTGGGCCTCGATTTCCATTTCAACCGACCAGGCTTCTTCCTCTTCGGTCTGCATCATCCCGAGGCGTTGGACCCAGGCGTCAGTCCAGGCTTTAATTTTCCAGATGTCTTCTTCGGGCACACCCATCTGCTGACCGATCACAATGAGAGGCAGAGGCACGGCAAATTGCTGAACCCATTCGCAGTGTCCGTCATCCACAAATTGATCGACCAGCTTGTAAGCGGTGTCACGAACAAACGGATCCATCGCGTTGATCTTCTTCGGTCTGAAAGCCTCGTTGAACATCGCCCGCATCTGTTTGTGGTTCGGATCGTCCCTTCCCGCAAGTGTTGGCGCCGGTACCCAGCCTTTCTCTTTGTAGAGTGACAGCATGCGCTTCGCCCGGTCCTGATCCATCCGTTCCCGGCTGCCACCCTGGCCACCGCTCATCGAGTTGAGGTAGTGGGTAGTGTCGAGCAGGATTGCGCGCAGGTCGTCGAAACGCGTGATGACAAAAAAACCGGTGACGGGATCCTGCCAGACGGGTGCTTCTTCCCTCAGCTTGTCGTAAGCGTGATAGGGACAATTCTGCAGACCCTGGTCCAGGAAGTTGATGTCTTCGAGCGTTTCCGGCTGTACCGGTTCATAGGGTGTTTTCGTCATTGTCTCCCCCTAAAGTTCAGATCGTATGAAATCACAGGGATCTGATGTGTTTGTCAATACGGTCGCGCGTGGACCCCGTGGTTTCAGCCAGCAGGTAGGACAGGTAGACGCGATTGAGTTCATTCTCCAGCTGATCGAGATCGAGATAGCCGTTGGACCAGTACAGGTAATTCATCCAGAAACCACCAACCAGAGCCCGTGCCAGTGAATCGATGGCGACACCCTGGGCGAGTTCACCGCTGGCAGCCATCGCATCGAGAGACACCTCGACACCCCGGCACGAACCGTCAATCAGGACATCGGAGATCTGGTCACCCTTGCTGGCTCGCATCAACGCCAGTGTAATGGCGCGAGCAAACTCTGGCTCATCGCGTGTTTCCTGAACGGAGTGTTTGATTTGCGCAAGCAGGCGATCGAGCCCCGGTTCGGGCACGTCCCGTATGGACTTGTTCCAGCCGTCCGCGACACTTTCGCGAAGGGCTTCCAGCAGCAATTCGTCTTTGGTGTTGTAGAGGTTATAGAGTGTCGTGGGGGAAACCCCGGCCGCGTTTGCGACATCTCTCATGATCATGCCGTCGTAGCCATGCAATGCCACGAGGTGTCGAGCGGCGTCCAGAATTCTTGTCCGACGCGCCTGTTGATTCGGAGTGAGAGACCTGGACGGTGCGATGGAACTCATGGTTACAGAACCGAAGAAGATGAATCCGCGAAACTGGCGACCTGTTGGCGCGCGGCGGTTTTGTCACTGAACCAGAGTGCGTTGAGCTCCGTGAAGCCTGAAGCTTCGTTCGGAACGTCTGAATCCCGGAAGATCGCACCGACAGGACAGGCGGCTTCGCAGGCGTCGCAGTCGATGCATTCCACCGGATCAATAAAACACATTCGATCGCCCTCGTCAGGCTCGAAATGTATACAGTCGACAGGGCATACCTCGATACAGGATTGGTCCATGACATCGATGCACGCGCCAGTGATAACGAAGGTCATGGCAGGTATTGCGTTGCGATGATAGTGGTTCGGGAGTAGTCTAATTCAAAAGTGAACCGCACTACAATTATTGGCCTTAGGATACAATGAGCACAATCATCGAAGAGCTTCAAGAGACAAGCGGCGAAGACTTTGACCCGTTTCCTCTCATGCCCGTGGGAGAGGCGGTGGACATGGGCACGGCTGAAGATGGAACGCCGCTGTTCGATCCGAGGATCTTTGATTCACCTGAGTTCTTCCGCAACCCATACCCTTACTACCGCATATTGCGGGATCACTATCCGGTTTATCACGACAAGCTCCACAATACCTATTGGGTGACCCGGTATGACGACATCACGGAGTGCTACTTCGATGACGAAGGGTTCAACACGATCCCCAAAGGCAGTTCCAGCGGGGTGCTTGGGAACACACAACTCGAGCTTTCTGGTGTAGAGCACCGGCGTCGTCGCAATCTGTACGGTCAACACCTGGTCGGCAGGTCGCTACAGCTGCGTATTCCGTCCATTGAACGCCTGGCAACAGAGATGATCGATGCATGGGACAAGTACGCAGCAGAGGGCGCGGATTTTGTCGTAGACGAGGGAAATACCCGCACGATTGAACTCGGCAAAGCGTTTGCGGATGAATTCCCGATTGGCGTCGTGTGTGAAGTGCTCGGCTTTCCAAAAGAAGCCCAGCAGGATTTCTACTACTGGTACAACTCGATGATGAGTGGTCTGGGTGGATCCGAAACCCATAAACAGGGGGTTGAAGCCCGTCAGCACCTGGAAGATTACGTCAGCGGCATTGTCGAAGAACGCCGTAAGAATCCCACGTATCTATATGACGAGGCAGGGAATCCTGTCAGTAAAGACATCATCAGCAAGCTCTGCGAAACCAGGGTGGACGGTGACTTTTTGTCGACAGAAGAGATCACATCCAATATTGCGCTCATCGTTGGCGGCGGGGGCGAGACCACCCGTGGTGCAATCATGAATCTCTGGACACTGCTCCTGCGCCACCCCGATCAGTTTGAAGCGGTGATGGCCGATGAGGAAAACTGGGACCGGGCCTTTCACGAGATGCTGCGTCATTCGTCTTCAATCGGAGGTCAGCCGCGGCACAACACCTTCGATGTTGAGATGCATGGGGTGCATGTCCCCGCCGGGTCGCTCATGCAGATGGTGGATTTCTCCGCTAATCACGACGAACGCATCTTCAAGGATCCGGAAAGCTACAACATATTCCGGGAAGACCTATACAGCGGCAAGCTCCTGCGCAGTGGCTACCGCAAAGAAGGGCGCTGCAATCACATGGCGTTTGGGGTCGGTCCACACCTGTGTCCGGGTGCCTGGATTTCACACCAGGAAACCGTGGTTGGCTCAAAGATCCTGGCGACCCGCATGCCGAATGTCCGGATTGTGGAAGAGCGGATGCCGAAAGACATCGATGGTGTCAGCCCCGCACCCATGGGGATTGTCTCCGTACGCCAGCTCTGGCTGCAGTTCGACAGGGTGTGAAGCATGACTGAACCCGGTATTGAAGGCCGCAACGGCGTTGTCATTGCACGACGGCCGCCAAGGGAGACCACTCCGCGCTATCGAACCTATGAGGTCCATCAGCGTGAGCGGGTTGGAGAGAGCACCGAGAAGATCAAGCCGATCCAGCTGCTGTCTGACGATTATCGCCGCAATCCCTATCCACTCCTGGAAATCCTGAGGGAACACTATCCCTTCTACCGGGACTGGCTGGGCAACCGGTACTGGCTGACCCCGTATAACGATGTCACATCTGTGTTTGTGGACGATGCCAATTTTGAAACCCGCCCGAAAACCTGGTTCTACGGCCTGGAAGGGTTCGGGCGAAATCTTGGCGACGAGCTCTCGGTACTCGAGTTTGAAGCCGGGCACACCGATAATCTGGTAGAGGGCCTTGCTGCATCTCTGGCAGACCGGCTCGCGAGCCGCGGTGAGGGTGACATCGCTACCGAATTTGCAGCTCAGCTTCCACTCGATCTCCTTTGTGAAATGTATGCCATCGCGCAGGAAGACCGCGACCTCTTCTGTAAACGCTACTGGAGAGCCCAGCGCGGGACATCCTGGCGGCCGGATCTTCAGAACGACGGGCGGCAGGCGCTCGATGAATTGCTGGGGTATTTTGAACCGCTGGTTGAAGAGCGGCGGAGCCACCCCGGTGAAGATCTTGTGTCTGTCATGCTGCAGCACCAACCGGATGAGGGTCCCGTTACAGCGGGAGATGTTGTTGTCACACTGCTGGAAAGGGACCATGAAACCCTCCATGGGGCACTGGCAAATCTATGGTATCTGCTGCTGACACATCCGGAGGAGTTCGAGAAAGCGAGATCTGACGGGCGCCTTATGAAGCTCGGCTATCTGGAGACACTCCGACACTCCACGCCTGCGATCAGCGCACTGAGGTTTGCGCGCCATGAGGTTGAACGTTTTGGGAAGCTCATCCCTGAAGGGGCGTTGGTTGTCTGCTCAGCCGGAGCTGCCAACCGGGACCCGCGAGTATTCAATGACCCCGATCGGTTTGTTGTCGACAGGCGGGATCTCTGTCAGCGCGAACCCCGGGGGCAGTACCGGGCTGATGGGCTGGCAACCGGTATCGCGTTTGGTCTGGGGAAACCCTCCAGCCATCCTGCTATTCCGGAAGACCGACCGCGTTCAAAGTATGCCCTGACGCGGGATACGGCTGTCACTGCGTCGTGGGTGCTGTCGGAGACGCTACAGAACATGAGTTTGGCGCCGGGTGCTGAGCCTGAGCTTGCTGCGCTCACGGTAGGGGAGATGCATACGTGCTGGTCATTGCCGGTGCGTTGTTAGACAAACCAGGAGGACATCATGGCTGAAGCTGCGGCGCCATCAGACGAAAGAGGCGGGCGGGATCTCGATCCCCGCGTATTCGATTCCCCTGAATTTCAGCGGGACCCGTTTCCGATCTACAAGGCCCTACGGGACCATCATCCTGTCTATCACGACCGTTTTCACAACCGCTGGATACTGTCGCGTTACTGGGATGTGGATGGCGCGTTTCAGGACAACGAGTCGTTTGACCGGGCCATGTACAAACCCGACGGGCCATACAAGTTTGGAACGAACCACGTTTTCGGGCCGAACATCCTGGAATACGGCAACAGTGACGAACACCGCCGTTTGAGGAACATCGTTGCAGGGCAGTTTGTCGGGCAGAAGCTCAACGACTTCCTGCCGATGATCGATCAGATTTCACACGAGGTAATCGACCGGTTCATCGACGACGGGGAAGTCGAGATTGTCTCGCAGTTTTCGAGCCAGGTGCCCATAAGGGTCATTTCCAACATGCTGGGTCTGCCGCGTGAGGATGAGAATACATTTGTCGGCTGGTACCAGGATCTGATTGCGGGGCTTGGTTTTGGCGGCGAATACTTTGCGCGAGGTCTGAAGGCCCGCAACGACATGTGGGATTACATCGACCCGATGATCGAGGAACGCTCGAAAAACCCGGGTGAGGACCTTCTCTCACGTATTTGCGTCGCAGAACTCAACGGCAGCCGGATGACTCCTGAGGAGATCAAGGGATTCGTGGCGCTGCTGCTCGCTGCCGGGGGTGATACGACCGACAAAGCGATCGCCAACATGTGGTACCACCTCATGTATACCCGACCCGACCAGTATCCGGACGTTCGCGATAATCCGAATCTCTGGGAAAACGTATTTACCGAGATGATGCGCTACGACCCTGTTGTTCATGCTCAGTTCCGCTTCACAACCCGCGAAGTGCAAATCCACGACAAAGTGATTCCGGAGCGCGCAGGGGTCATCCTGTATCTCGGGGCTGGCAATCGCGACGAACGAGCGTTTAACGATCCGGATACATTTGATATCCATCGCGAAGATCTGCACATGAGGCGCGAGAATCGGTCAGGCCGGTACAAAGACGGCAAGAACGGTCATCTGGGTTTCGGCATCGGTCAGCACTTTTGTATGGGTTATGCAATGGCGCGACAGGAATCTGCAATTGCCTGTCGCATGCTGGCTGAGCGCGTGAAAAACATCCGCCCGAAGTTTACGGAACACGATGGCGTCACAGCCCCGAATATCGACTCGGGTGGATTTCGTGCGCCATCTGAGCTCTGGCTGGAGTTCGACCGATGAAGGTCGTCATCGACCGTGAAAAATGTTTCATGTCAGGTGAGTGTTACTACAACCATCCGGAGCTGTTCAAAATGGGGGAAGAGGGTTATCCGGAGATACTGATCGAGGATGTGACGGACGAAGAACACCTGCGTCATGCCCGGGAGGCGATTGAAGTGTGCCCGGCGGTCGCCATCTCCCTGACTGAGTAAGCGAAGGCGTTAACCTCATTTGGCGTCTTTGGCTGGAGCTTCGGTTTTGGCGTTTTTTGGGTTCCCCAGTCTCAGTGGTTTACCTTTCCCTTGAGGATCCTGGGCCGATACCCCGTCTTCGATGTACTGGATTTTGTTGCCCGCTTTCAAAAACGCTTTGACGTCTGCTTCCAGGGCCTCGCGTCGTTGCCCCGGAGTGCTGTCAGCTTGAACTTTCTTCTTCATCGGTCTTTCTCCGTTCTGTCTTTCTGAGTAGTTTTTCCTCACGCTTTTTCTGCTTGGCGAGCTCACGCTGGCGCTTCTTTTGTGAGTAGTTTGGTTTTCGCAAATTGGCCTCCAGCCATCTGAGCCGCCCGGACGGCTCAGATTGAGTAGCGGTCTTAGAATCGAGCACCCTGTCTCGGTTTGGATTGAGCTTCGTTCACACGAAGTGCTCGCCCGTCCACCTCGCGGCCATTGAGTTCCGAAATTGCTTTCTGTGCGTGTTCAGTCGGCATCTCGACGAAGCCGAAGCCGCGTGAGCGACCGCTCTCACGGTCTGTAACCACCTGTGCAGATTCGACGGTGCCGATTGTGGCAAAGAGACTTTCGAGCTCTGAATTCGAGACGCTCCACGGCAGGTTTCCAACATAAATTTTCATGATCAGTTCCTCGGCAGTTAGCCTTTCAGCACACAATCCCCAGATTTGTATCGATTTGTGTGGGTGAGGTAAGCCGCGGACACCGTGTCTACGGTCATATAGAAGCGATAGCCGATGAACTGCGAGAGGTAGATAAGAACTCGAAAGCGGATCGGAAGGGACTCTACGTGACAAACACTATACAGACATTCGACAATGGGGTCATTCGAAGGGGAGTTGTATGAGTAGTCCGTTTGGTCTGGATGGTCGTGTCGCGGTGGTGACAGGAGCAGGGAAAGGTATCGGCCGTGGTATCGCGTTGTGTCTGGCTGAAGCCGGAGCGGACGTGGTGGTTGCTGCGCGCACAGTTGCTGATGTGGAATCAGTGGCTGAAGAAATCAGGGCAATGGGCCGTAACGCAGCTGGTGTGCCTACGGATGTTACTGTCCCGGAGCAGCTTGAGCGACTGGTGAGTGAAGCCGAGTCGCTCGGGGGGCTGGATATCTGGGTCAACAACGCGGGCGGACTTCCGGATGCAACACCGCGGTATCTGAGCAAGACACCGGATGACCGCTGGGATGCCCAGATGGATCTCAACCTGAAAGCGGTTTTCCAGGGGGCAACCGTGGCGGCCCGTGCAATGGAGAAGGGGGTCATCATCAATATCTCATCGACAGCTGCGCGCGGCGGTTCATTCAAGAACGGACCCTATGGAGCAAGCAAAGCGGCGGTAAACGCCCTGACGTCGACCATGGCGCTCGAGTTTGCGCCAAATATACGGGTCAACGCGGTGGGTCCCGGGCCCATCCCGACAGAGAATTTCAGGGAATCAACCAACTTCCCCGATGACAAACCCCTCGAGAAGATTATTGGGGTCCCGCTTGGACGAATGGGTGAGCCTGAAGATATTGGATACGCGGTGGTGTATCTCGCGTCGGATGCAGCAAGCTGGGTGACAGGGCAATGTCTCTACGTGTCGGGAGGCACATAACATGGACTACCAGCACATCGACGTTAAACAGTCCCCGCGGGTCACGCACATCACGTTCAATCGTCCGGAGGTCATGAACGCCATCAACCCGCGAATGCACGAGGAGCTGCAGCATGCGTTCGACGCATTTTCTTCAGATGACGAACAGTTCATCGGCGTCGTGAAGGGAGCAGGGGAGCGGGCGTTCTGTGCAGGCAGTGATCTCAAGGCGATTGCCGAAGGTGGACGGCATGCAGGCTACCCGGAAGATGGTTACGCAGGTCTCATAGAGCGCTTCGATCTCAACAAACCGCTCATTGCGGCTGTGAACGGAATCTGCCTCGGGGGTGGTTTCGAAGTGGCGCTCGCCTGCGACATCATCATCGCGACGGATACCGCCAGTTTCGGTTTACCCGAACCGCGGGTCGGCGCGGTTGCCCTCGGTGGCGGTGTGCATCGTCTGGCGCGCCAGATTGGCCTGAAAAGGGCCATGGGGTATGTATTCACCTGCGGACGCATCAGCGCGGAGGAGGGACTTAATCTTGGCCTCGTTAACGAGGTTGTGGCTGTGGATGAACTCGATAACGCGGTTGAGCGCTGGTGTCAGGAGATTCTCAAAGGCGCTCCGATGGCCATACGTGCATCCAAAGAAGCCATCATGCGGGGGCTCGACGAGCCAAGCCTCGAAGATGCGCTCACCAATCAGGAAGAATACCCGGCCTTCCACGCGTGGCGGCGGGCGGAAGATACCCGCGAAGGGCCAAAAGCGTTCGCTGAGAAACGAAGTCCAGTTTGGAAGGGCCGATAATCGCGGCTAAAGCCGCTCCTACAGAGGTAG
>JANQFF010000386.1 GCA_028277965.1 Pseudomonadales bacterium | reverse complement strand
GCGCCAGTTGCCGCTTTCTGCCCAACCTGGACCTGGTCGGCGTAAGACTCGCAGTCCGCGAGATCCTGGTTGTACTGAGCCATGTTGACACCTTTGGTATCGATGATGGGTTTGCTCGCACAAGCAGCCAGAGCGAAAGTAGCGATGAGGAGGATGCAAATCTGACGGGTCATACAGGCTCCCGTGGATGTATCAGAAAGATCATTGAACCGCACTTTTACTGAACGAGCGCTGAACGCAGCTACAGCTTTAACTTCACTTCCCGACCGCCGTTTGCGGCAGACCGGTAGAGACCGTCGAGCATGACCTGCACGGCAAGGCCATCAGCCGCCGGGGCGATTGTAGGCTTGTCATGTAGTGCGTGATCGACAAATCCATTCATCTTCCGTTCGAAGACGGCATCGAAACTCGTGTCAGGCAACCAACCGGGTTCCTTATTGACCATGTGTCCGGATTCATCGGTATAGACGACACACGGTTCCCAGGTGGCCCCGCCCTTTGTGCCCATGAGCTGGAAATTCATGAGGTTGCGGTCGGGGATATGTGCGGCAAAAGCAGATTCGATGTGAAGGACAGCGTCATTCTCGAAGCGAACCCTCCCCACGGCGAGATCCTCGACATCGTACGTCTTATGATCCCACCCGGGCCACATGCTGACGGTGCTTGAAGGTTTGTTGCCGATATAGGTGAACATATCGGCGCTGGCGCTGACGGGGCGTGGTAGCCCCATTGTGTAGTGAGTCATTTCCAGAACATGTACGCCGATGTCGATGAGTGGGCCGCCGCCCTGCAGATCCTTCTGGCCGAATACACCCCAGTTAGGAATGCCGCGACGGCGCAGAGCCTGCACGCGGCCGAACAGGATCTCACCGAACCCACCTTCGTCATAAATCTGGCGCAGGTAGGTTGTACGCGGGTCGTAACGGTACTGAAACCCAATAACGAGTTTTTGTCCTGCCTGCTCTGCCGCTGCAATCATGCGGCGGGCCTCAGCAGCGCACATCGCCATCGGTTTTTCCACCATCACATGGACGCCGGATTTGAGCGCGGCGATGGTT
>JANQFF010000371.1 GCA_028277965.1 Pseudomonadales bacterium | reverse complement strand
TACTGTTGTCTTCCTCGGCCTCCTCTGGGGTGGCCTGAGCGTTGTGGATGGCCAGCATGAGAGGCGAGATGTAGCGAATGATTCCGCCTCCAACCCCCGTCATCCTCGTCACCGCCAGAAGGACCTCCTCGTATTCCTCGTCTGTCAGCTCGATCTCAGGATTGCCGCTGTCGAGGCACTCTCTCACCTTCATGTAGATGGCGTTTCTGCGGCCCATGGCAAAGAAGTCAATCTCGTATTTCGGGACCTGCTGCCCGGTGCGGGGGTCGAATTGTTTGCCCACCTCTTTCTGGTAGCCCTCACGATCCCGCTCGAACGCCTCCTGAATCAGTTTGGCGGTGGTCCACTCACGCTCTTCCAGTGGCGGCACTATGGAGTTGATCACATCGGATTTGCAGGCCTGACAGGTGAAAGAATCGTTCTTACACTTGGGGCACTGGATGTTGACGTGTGCGTTACCTTTGGTGAAGGTCTCCTCAGGGACCACGGCTTCGAGCATTTTCAGAGTGCGAGTCATTGCTCACCGACCGGGACAGGTCCCTAAAAACCATTGTCGGCGGTTCAGGAGCCGTCAGTATGAGAACGAAGAGGATCAGAACGATGATCATGCTGACCCAGAAGGCCAGCCATACACTGTTGAAGAGAGCGAACCACGCCACTATAGCGTGAAAGAATGTGGCGGTTTCGTATCTTCCGGCAGATGGTCTCAAAACACACCCAGCAGGATGTCCAGCAGTTCAGACTGCTCTTCAGGAGTCAATGGCTGACCGCTGACCCTTTTGGTCCGGAGCTCGGCAACCCGGGCTTTCATCTGGGCCTCGTGCACCTCGCAATAGTAGTCCAGGCCGTAGATACGCCCTCCCTTTGCCTGACCAGGTCCACTACCGACTTCCACATCGCAGTCATTTCTATAGTTACATTTGTTCATGGATCTCTCAACCCCCAAAGACTTGCCTCGCTGCCTGATTCCAGATCGTTCAGCGCACCTGTGCCACCCACATACTCTCCAAGCTGGACCCTGGTGATGTCAGTCGAAGACTGGTCCCACTGACCACAACCTATGGAAGTGGTGTTTTCTGCTACTGTGCTGATGTTCGGCAATGAAGCGTTCATCAGTGAGTGTGCGGACTTGAGGAAGCCGTCGACCCGATAGTATGGAATGGCTATCATTCCCATGCCCCAGTGGGGTCCTGCTCCCAGACTGGGTATCGATCCGATAGGGATCTCGTCCAGTCCGCTTCTGGTAAAACCGTCGTTTCCCGAGTTGGTCAGACCATCGGTGCGCAGATAGTTGAGTGAAGCACGATACGCCCCAGAGGCGTCGTTATTGAATCGTATTGACAGGTCTTCGGACACATTCCCTGCCGTAGACTCCTTCGCCAGATACATCACCCGAAGATGGTCGTAGGTGTCTGGGATGTCCTGAAAATCGATCACGCCATCGCTGCTGAGCTCGATGCGTTCGATTCTCTCCCATTGATATGGATTGTTCGTCATAGTGGATTCCTCAGACCAAAGAGAGTGGCGGTGCTACCAGACTGAAGGTTGCCCTGAGCCGAACCAGAGCCAACGAAGCCTCCGATCTGGATTCTGCTAACTGCCGTCGTGCTGTTCATCTCACCTGCGGCGACGAATGACCAAGTTGTGTTGACCGTGTCCTCAGGTCCGAAGGTGGAGCCGCCAAGTGTGTAGAAATGGCGATTTCGTCCGCTTTCTCTGTATCTCGGGACGATCAATTCATTGACAGTAAAGTCGACGGTGGCGTTTGCCTGAACTAATGCGCCACAGGGGAATTCGTAGAGGTCGAAAGTAAGGGCTGTGCTGTCCACCCCACTGTTGAGAAGGCCGTCGGTGCGAAGAAAATTCAGGTTACCCCTGTAGTCCTGAGTAGCGACATTGTTGAATCGCATACTCATCGTGCCGTTATTGCTGCCGGGAAAGGTCCCCTTTACTCTCAGCAGAACATAGAGGTCGTCAAAGGTATCTGGGATGTCTTGGAAATCGATGATGCCAGCGCTGCTGAGCGTCTGTTTCTCAATTCTTTCCTGCTCAGCGAAAAAGAAGGTCATCGATCTCGCACCCCCCACAGGCTCATTTCGGAGCCTGCCTCCAGAATATCCAGCGGAGCACTACTTCCAATATTTGCGCCAAACTGAATGCGGTTGATGGGGTCCGTGATACGGCACTGGGCGGCGCCATAAGGAGTGTAATTGCCGTCGCCCGACACATCGATAGCGCCAAAGCCCACATTACCGTTGATAATACAGTATTTGTGCACACTAAATCGTGTGTAATACGGGAACCACGCCTCAATGTAGCCCCACCGAGTCGTGGTATCTGAACGAGACATACAACCCATAGGCCCGGCATCCAAGTCCCATGATGACGAGACTCCGTCACCGCCGCTATTAAGGATGCCACTTGAGATGAACAGGTTCAGGATTGCTCTGTAATTGTCCAGGATCTGGCCATTAACACGAATACCGCAAGTGTAAGCAGGGTTGGTTGCGTTTGTGGTCGCATACTGAAACCTGGACCGCAGGACCAGGTGATCATAAGCGTCCGAGATGTTCTGGACATCAAAGAAACTATCCGAAGATAGTTCTTCGTGATGGATACGAACAGGCCGAGTTGACAGAACAGTCATGCAACCTCACACCACAAACCATTCTGTGCCATCGCAGACGATGGTGGCTGCATCATACTGATTGTTGAGCGAGAAGGTAGTCGATCCGTTGATGGTCTCGGCACCATTGGGATCGATATCGACACTGCCAGCACCCGAGTCCTTCTTCAGGACCCGATAGATTCGACCTGCGTTCCCTGAAGCAGCGGGTAGGTTTGCAGTCCGAGCAGTAGCCCCTGTGTCGAAGATCACAACATGATCGCCATCGTCGAAGGTGGCGTCTGCCGAAGTGATGGTGCGCAGAGCGTGCGTCATCGCCCCGTCCAGGTCCATCCATCCCTGATTGACCTCGATGGCTTTGTCGCCATCAGCATTCATGTTGATGAAGACACCAGCTACATTCTCGGTTCCCGAACCGTCAGTAACGGCTCCGCCGATGATGTGAATACCGTAGGCCGACACGCTGGACGATGCAATGGACGCATCGACCGCAGGCATCTGAATGTAACCGCCTGCCCAGGTGATGATGTTCGAGGCCCCGACAGTTGTGGTGTCAAGAGCCCCTGCCGTCTCGATTGCGAAGCCACGAATTACCGTGGTGGCTGCCGAGGTCTGTGTGACAGCCGGAGTGGAGAGGCGGAAGCCCCGCAGGTCCACACCATCGGTCCAGGTAACGGAACCGTTGAAATTGAAGTCGACGCCGTTCAGGTCCGAGGTAATGGTGTCGCCAATGGAATACGACGCCTCGATGATGGTGCCGCCCGGGTAACCGACCAGTGTGAAGTCGATCAGGTTGGAGCCACCGATGGCAGTTACGACGGCATTCCCCGCACCGCCACCAGCCATGCTGATGATTCCCGTCCCCGAGATAGCCGTATCCTCCGGGGCATCCATGTCAATGAACAGACCCGAATACGAATCGCCTCCAGCAAGTGCATTGCCGATGATGCGGAGTCCGTAGACATCGAAATTGGTGGACGATGTGTTCACTGCTGCAGGCATCACGATATCGCCCCCGGCCCAGATAACATCGGCCGAGGCGTTGTTAACCGTGACAGCACTAGCAGCCATGGACATTCCACGGAAGATGGAAGTGCCAGCCGAGGTAAACGACTGGTTGACGATGTCCATCTCAATGCCCGTGATATTGTTGCCGAGAGCGGCAGTCAGGTTGGTGTCGAAGTCGATGTTGAGGCCGACCAGATTGCCTGTCTGCACCTCGGCGGAACCGTATGCAATATCCAGGGCGGTGCCACTTGCGAAGGTGCCCAGATTGACTTCGATGTTGTAGTCGAACACATAGCCGCCTGACGCATCGCTGAATTGGATGGTGTCCGATCCCGAGGCGTGTGCGATCTGGACTGCAGTGCCGTCCCAGCGAATCGGAGCATTGGCTCCGAGCCACAGATCCTGCCATCCCGCCCCGGAAGCCCCGAGACTTTTGTTGTCGTTAGAGATCGGCCTCAGGTGCGAGGTGTAGGTCGTTCCAGAGTCTACTCGAATGGCGGTGTCAGCATCGTCGTCCATGGCGATCCGAACGCCGTAGTAGGTCCCATCGGCAGTGGCATTGCCGAGGATCTGAATGCCGTAAGTGACCAGTGTTTCGCCGCCCAGCGAGTTGTTGGTCACCGATGGCATCGAGACTGTCATGCCCAGCCATGTGATGGACTGACCACCTGCAGCGTTGCTGGCCTGCAGTGCCCCGCCCTGAATCTCGATCCCCTCATAGGTGGTCAGAGATCCTGTGCCATCAGTCATCGCAGGGGTTCCCAGCATGTAACCCGTGAAGTTACTGCCAGCCGCTCCGGTGAGATTGGTGCGGTAATCGGCCTGAATGCTGGTGATGGCTCCTGTGGCCGTAATACCAGCACCGGGACGCAGGTCTAGCATGGTCCCCGTGGTCTGGGTCATGTTCAGAACCACGGCTCCTGCGTCGACTGTGATGGTTCTCCCGTTGTTGTAGGCGTCGTCGAGAGACCCTCCAGAACCGTTCACTGCCCCGCCTGAAGTGATCTGGACCGCCCCGCCGTCGGAATTGAAGAACAACTCCGTGACGCCCGAGACATCTTTGGTGTAGGTTGCGCCCTGGTTGGTTCCCACAGATGGGTCGCCTGACTGCTCGGCACTGTAGCGCAATTCGTTTCCGATCGAGACCACACCAGTGGGGACGAGAATGGCGGTGTGAGTGGCCTGATTCATCTGAACGCTGAGTCCGGCGTAGGTCCCCTGAGCAGTAGAGCTGCCCACAACTCGAATACCTGCCGTTACCGCAGTCCCCGCAGAGACTGTCATGGACGGCATCACGATATCGAAGCCGATCCAGTCCAGCAGCAGACCTGCGTTGTTGGCAGTGATGGCGTTACCTATGACCTCGTAACCGATGACCTCGGTAGCACCCGCTGTGGTGTAGGTGTGGGTCGGTGTCGTGGCACGGTAGAGAACGATGTCATTCCCGCCCACAGGCGTGTAATCCGTGTCTGCGTCGACATGGACACCCAGAACATCCCCTGTCTGCGTTGTGGCGCCATCGGCGTCCACCAGGAAGCCCGTTCCAGACGCCGGAAGGTCGGCACCTGAGGAACCGCCTCCGCTCGCCAGGATGATCTGTCCCGAGCTGTTGACCTGCATCGGGACAACTTCATTGCCGGATGTCACCCCGGCCATGATGTAGGTGTTCGAGTCGTTCAGAGGGATCGCCAGTGGATCACCCCGTTTCCAGTCTACCTGACGAGTCCACCCTCAGTGGGACTACCTCGCCGCCAGAGGTAACCCCAGCGAGGATGAGCGTCTTCGAGTCGTTGCGCACGATTGCCATCAGCGATCCTTATCTCCTAGGTATCGTTTGAAGATCACCTTCGCTTCCTGCACGATGATGTCTCCCGATTCCCTGTTGTTCACGGTAAGTGAGAATTCAGTGAAAAAAGGTAGCGGTGGGTTTGGCGTGATCAGGGCGACATAGACATCGTTGGTGTCGTCAAAGCGGGTGAAATACCACTTTTGAGGCAGCGCCTCGGTCCGAGATTGTATCACGCCTATGGTGTCGGCGTTGCCGTCTTCTCGGGCAGAGTCGGTAACGAACGAGAGCTGAACATCGCCGCCCCCCGTCCAGTAGAGGATGACGCTGTAGATCTCACCAGACCCCTTCGAGTAGACCAGTCGTTTGTCTCCGCCTCCTGTAACGGTGATGACTCCCGATCCCTTATCGGGTGAGGCCTTCTCCTCATCCATGATAGCCGCATGGCTGAGGAAAGTGACCACGCCTCGATCGGCCAGTTCTTTGATCAGGCGATCCACTGCGGGACCGGCCAAGACCATTGTTTGGTCTTCAGCCATGATTATGCTGGTGTATCGTCGACCTCGACATAGGTCATGGTCACATGGAAGGTGTCGTTACCCTCCGAGGACACATCGACCCGTCCCTCGTCCAATTCGAGCACAGGGTCCCGCTCGCTGCCGGTTGCGATGAACACACCGCCAGTGGCACCAGCGGCTCTCACGAATTGCTCCGACTTGATGATAAGTCGGTTGGTTCCGCCACCAGCCCCGTCGCCTCCCTCTTTCAGAGTGAAGTCGTCAGAGACGGTGATGGCAACCATGATCATCGTGACCAGGGCTTTCTTCCCAGTGGTGACCGTTGCAAGCAGTGTGGGGGCTGCAGGGGCACCTGAGCCAGTGGCATAGACCGTTGTATACTCCGCACCAGGAGTGCTTTCCCTGACAAACTCGCCAGCATCAGCATTCCATGTGTAACGGCGGTTACGGGCCTGCCGTAGATAGTCAAGTATGATATTCGACATGCTCTCCTCCTAATTCGGGGTGACCCGCTGCTCTTTGTAGGTCATGGTGACTTCCAGAGAGTCGCCAGCGTTCTCGGTCTCGATCACGACATCCCCTGCGGCCAGCTCCAGCACAGGGCCTTTGAGGTCGCCTTCGAGGTCGGCCCCCCAG
>JANQFF010000355.1 GCA_028277965.1 Pseudomonadales bacterium | reverse complement strand
TTCGAGTTTGACGGTGTTGCGTGTGATGGTCACTACTTTGCTCGTGTCGTCTTCCGCTTCAGCAGGAATGACCTCGAGACGTACGACGGAATCTTTCGGTCCGCGAATCAGCTCCACGACATCGTCGAGCCTCCACCCAACAACGTCGATAAGCGGCCCCGCATCACCTTGTCCCACGCTGATGATTTTGTCAGCGACACTGATGACACCCGCTTTGTCTGCTGGTCCGGCGGGTACCAGGCGAACCACTTCCGTGTAGTCGTCTTCGCTTTTGAGAACCGCACCGATGCCTTCAAGTGAGAGCGACATGTTGATGTTGAAATTCTGTGAGGTGCGCGGAGAAAAGTACTGCGTATGGGGATCGTAGGTGCTCGCAAACGCGTTGATATACACCTGGAATGCGTCTTCACTCTTTGTCTGCATCGCCTGCTTCAGGCGGTTCTTGTACCTTTTGGTGAGAACATCAGTAATTTCTTCTGCGTCTTTGTCGTTGAGGCGCATACCCAGAACAGCCGCCTTCAGTCGCTTGCGCCACAAGTTGTCCTGTTCCTGGGCAGTTGTAGGCCAGGGCGAGTTTTCGCGGTCGATTTCGATCCGTTCATCGAGGGTGAAATCGATATCTGCGATGCCACCCTCGAGAGAATCGAGCAGAAACTGAAGACGGTCGATTACCCTGTGCTGGTAGCGGTTGAAGATTTCGTACGCGGGGTGAAGGTTTCCGCGCTTGAGCGCATCGTCCAGTTCGTACCGGAATTTTTCAAATTCGACAACGTCGTCTCTCAGAAAATAAGCGTGACCACCGTCGAGGGAGTCGAGGTATTTGTCGAAAACGTCGCTGGAAATACCGTCATCCAGGGGTTTTTTGACGAAGTGATTGTGGCGAAGCTGCTCAACGACCGTGAGGCTTGTTCGCGGGTGGACTTCGAGCGGTTCCAGCTCCGCAAAACTGGTGGGTGCCGGTGTCTGCGCATAGGCGGGTATCGCCAGCAACAGATTGAGACAGGTCAGTTGGGTAGCGACCCGGATCAATCTTCCAGCTTCTATTCCAGCTATTCTTCCCACTTCAACGATGGTCATATGTGCAACCTGACAGACTCCAGTTTATTGCCGCCAAGGTGCAACCGTCTGTTAAGATGCACGCACAGGCATAACAAGCGTCAACTAAATGTGTGACTCGGCTGACGTCGATTAGTTTCACGAGGAAACAGACTCGATACTGACTCGCCGACAACCTACCGGGTTTCCCCAGACACCCAGCAGACTAGCAGACTTAGTTCAAGCTCCTGTTTGGAGAATGTAACCCGGTAGTAACGCATCCCGCAACTTGAGAAAAACCACCTTTTAGTAAGGAAGATCAGTGAAAGCAGTTTTCAGGATAGTCTTTTTGTTCATGGTCGCTGGCGGCTGGTCCGCCGGCCTGGCTGCACAGGCGTCTCAACAAGGCAATAAATCTGTCATAGAGGGTGAGATTTCTCAAGCAAGTTATGGGATCGGTTACAGCCAGGTGTCGAATCTTGTGGGTCAGACGAGTGGCGTCATCGATCTGGATGCGTTCCTGCGCGGTGCCGCGGACGCAGTTGCAGGGGCGCCAACGAAAGTAGGTGCGGAACAACTCGAGACAGCGTTTCAGGCTTTTACAGCGGCCATTGAAGCGAAACAGAGCAGTGCATCAGAGGGCATCATTGCTGAAGGTCAGGCATATCGGGAGTCTTACGCACAACAGGACGGGGTGGTCGTGACCGAATCGGGACTGGCTTACGAAGTCCTCCGGGAGGGAAGCGGTCCCAAACCTGCACTCACCGATCGGGTGACAACGCACTACCACGGTACGCTGACAGACGGCACTGTGTTTGATTCCTCGGTCGACAGGGGCCAGCCTGCGACATTCCCGGTCAATGGTGTCATCCGAGGATGGCAGGAGGCGCTACAGCTAATGAATGTCGGCTCCCGATGGAGGCTCGTGATACCACCGGAGCTGGCCTACGGCGAGCGTGGTGCAGGCGGTTCTATACCGCCCCATGCGACCCTTATATTTGAAGTGGATCTCTTGAGTATTGAGTAGGGAGCATCGCGGCCGCTCCTACATAGTTAGAAAGATAGAGGTGCCTTTCAGCCGCGCTCCGTCAAGTCCGGATGAATATCCAGCCCTAGCGGCTCGAGCAGCATAACCAGCTGGTTGTAGCTGACCTGCACACCGTCAAGATCGATCTCGGCCGGGCTGATGTTGTTGAACGTTGAGCCTCGCAGGTCAGCTCCTCGGAGCGCCATGCCCGTCCCATTGATGTTGTGGAGTTCGTTGTTTTGCAGGTCGGCATCGCTCAAGTCCACGTAGTCCAGAGTTGTCTCGAGCATTCGACAGTGGTTGAACGTACTCTCGCGCAGGTAGTTGTTTGAGAGGTTGGCATAAGACAGATTGCAGTGTGAAAACGTAGCTGCAACCAGGTCAGCATCACCGACAGGAAGACGAAAATCACTCTTGCTCATATCCACGCCCATCATCTGGCAGTGCTCGAATCTTATGTCGTAGGCTTTTAATCGCTGGAAATCGACCACGGTGAGGTTGCAGTGAGCAAAGATACACTCGCGCAGATTGGCCTGACTGAAATCAGCTGGGTTTTCGGACCCGGAGTCGTTAAAGACACAGCGCTCAAAGCTCGAACGGGCCAGGTCGGCTGCGCGAAACTGAGTACCAATGAAGCTGCATCCCGTGAAAGTACAGTCAGACAGATCCGATCGGCTGAAATCCGTCTGATCGAATACCTGCTCTGAAACGTCTGCACCCGGCTCAATCTGCATGCCTGGATATTCCCGACAAAGGCGCAAGTATTAACACAGGTTCGTCAGCACCTGCTACTCGACAGTGATCAGTACCTCCGGAGAGAGATCGCTTTCGAGCCCGGCTGTGTCGACAGTTGTCATTGCGAAGTAGTAGTCCCCGGGTGGCAAGCTGGCCCACCATTCTGTCTGTTCGCCGGGAATGTAAGCGGAATCATCGTAGGCCAGTGATTCTGTGCCCCAGTAGATCCAGTAACCGGCGATATCGACCGGAGATCCGTCCTGTGAACTTGTGGGTTCGCGCCATTTGAGGATTGGCTTGCGCACCGCCACGCTGACTATAGCTGTCGCGGTATTGTGGCTGTTGCTGCAGGTGAGCTTGAAAGTGCTGGTGTCGTCCAGCGGCTTCGTATCAAATTTGCCTTCTTGAGGGCGATTACCCTTCCAGGAACCGCTGGCCACACAACGGTCTGCATTTTCCGATTGCCAGCTCAATTCAACCTTTCGTCCCTGCCTTACGGCTTTGCGGTTGGCATTCAGCGTGAGCGACACACCGGCCGGCGAACGGACGCTGACATTCACACGGGACATCGTTCCACCGACCTTGTTGGAACATGACAGATGATACGTTGCGTCGTCGACAAGGGGCTTTGTTCGCTGCGTTCCAGATGCGGGTTTGTTGCCTTGCCACGCGCCGGATGCATAACACGTATCAGCGTTGGTGCTCTGCCATCTGATTGTCACGCTGTCACCCGCTGTGACCGGGTTGGGGCTTGCCTGGATCGTGACCGTCGGGGGAGTGATAACCGGGGCCGCTTTGGGTTTCTGAGCCACCTCCGGCTTCTTTGGTTGCGGTTCTGGTTTTTGTTCTGGTTCTGGTTCTGGCGCAGGTAGCGCGACCGGCACTTGCGGACCGCCAAAAGCCTCTCTTATGGCTTCTATATCGACCAGGAAGTCTTCGGGCAGCACAAAGCTGCCAACGTCGGCGGACGCGGGTTGGGTCAAAGTGGACACGCTACTCAACAATAGAGCGACGCAGACAGAAATTCTTGTCTGATCCGTTGTCAGGGCATTCACCAGGTTTGTTGGTGGAAATCTTTTTGTCTTTTGCCACCGATGGTCCACAACGTCTTGTTGTGTTACTTCGACCGGTTATGGCATGCGCGGCCCCAACAGTCCCTGGTGATGCAGCGCGTGGGGCGCACTCTATCCGGGATGCATCCCGGGGTAAAGGTCTTAGTGTGTAGAATAGAAGGATGTCGGACCATCCATCAGAAATTCGTCGTGAGTACCTCGATCGGCCGCTGCGCAGGTCAGCGCTGGACACCAACGCGCACGGTCAGTTTTCCACGTGGCTGCAGGAAGCCATCGACTGTCCGTGCCTTGATCCAACGGCTTTTGTGCTGGCGACGACAGGCAATGCAGGGCCGGATGCAAGGGTGGTGTTGCTGAAAGGTCATGCCGGTGAGCAAATGGTCTTCTACACGGATTGCTCGAGTGCCAAAGGGGAGCAGATAAAGCAGAGTGATGAAGTCTGCATGGTGTTCCACTGGCGAGAGCTGGACCGTCAGGTCCGTGTTCAGGGCAGGGCAGAACGGCTTGATGAGGGGACAGAACAGGAGTACTTCGCGAGCCGTCCGCTGGGGTCCCGAAAAGCGGCAGTTGCCAGCAGGCAGTCACAGCCTGTTGCAAACCGGGAAGCCCTGGAGCGTGCTGTCATAGAGCAGGAGGACGATCCCGTGAAACCCGAACGGTGGGGCGGGTATGCGGTTGTCCCGCATACGTTCGAATTCTGGCAGGGGCGAGCGGGGCGGCTGCATGACCGATTTCGTTATGTGAGAGACGGCGAATCCTGGCGAATCACCAGACTTCAGCCGTAAGTCGGGATGAAGAAATCGCGGCTAAAGCCGCTCCCACATGGAGGTAGTGAGCGCCTCACTGTGGGAGCGGCTTTAACCGCGATTTCTTAAGGGCACAATGTGGCTATCTTCTGCCCAACCAGCGCAAAACAAAAAGTCTCAGGGCACTCCGCAGCCAATGCGTCCACCACAGCCACATCGATCGCATCCCTGCGCATCAACTCTCCGCGCAGGTTTGAGCTCGAAGGGCGGACGTCCAGGCACGGTGGGTACTGGTAGAGCGGTGGATAACGGGCGGTGATCTCGTCGTAAACAGTCTGCAGGAGGTCGGGTTCGTCCTCCGTCTCATCTGCCGGGCGTAACAGCGCCAGGAGAGAGTCGGAACGGTACCAGTACGCACCAAACTGATTGCCGTCCTGTTTTACGAGAAGCGTCTCCTTACCAGACGAACTCTCGTAGCGCAGTTCGTAGAACGTACCGCATACGTCCGCAAAACAGTCAGGGTGATTGATTTCGACCAGTGTCCGTTCTCGAGGTTCGATCCGAGCTGCGTGATCGAGTAACTCTGCACAGGTGAACTGGGGGTGCTTCAGAAGTCCCAATCCATGGCAGAGGTCATCAGATCTCTCCCCGGCAGTTGCGCGCGCGAACCAGCCGTCAGCGAACGCAACTGCTGCCTCTTCCGGCGACGGGCCGCAAGCCTGGGTTAAGAAGACCAGGATCGCCAGGAAGGGGATCCTGGTCGTTGTTTCAGACACGCTCGATGATGATTGCCGGGGCCATCCCGCCGCCGGTGCACATCGTGACAAGCCCGGTGGTGAGATCGCGGCGTTCGAGTTCATCCAGCATAGTCCCGATCAGGATCGACCCTGTTGCCGCGATGGGATGGCCAAGGGCCATCGCGCCACCGTTGACGTTAACCTTTTCCGGGTCCAGCTCGAGGTCACGAATGAACTTGGCTGCAACCACAGAGAATGCTTCGTTGACTTCGAACAGATCGATGTCGTCAGTTGTCATACCGGCGCGGGCCAGGACCTTGCGGGCAGCCGGCACAGGCTCGTTCAACATCAGGGTTGGGTCGCCACCGACGGTTGCCATCGCTTTGATCCGGGCACGTGGTTTCCAGCCAACCTTGTCTGCGTACTCTTTGTTGCTGAGGATGAGCGCCGCGGCACCGTCAACAACACCTGAGCTGTTGCCGGCGTGGTGAACGTGGTTGATCTTGAGGTCCGGGTATTTGCGTTTGACCAGCTGATCGAACGTCTCCCCCGTGTTGTCGATCGGGGCGTCCATGAACTGATCGAACACCGTTCGAAGTTCTGCAAGTGTTTCCATTGTCGTTCCCGGCCTTGGGAATTCCTCCCGGTCCAGGGCCACCGTCCCGTCATCGTTGTAAACGGGCATGACGGACTTGTCGAAATGCCCGTTTTCGATAGCGCGTTGTGCACGGTTCTGCGACTCGACCGCCAGTGCGTCGACGTCCTCACGACTGAAGCCTTCCAGGGTCGCAATCATGTCGGCACAGATGCCCTGGTGGGGCTGGGGATGAATGTCTCTGAGATGCAGGTTGCCGCCATCCACGGTGCGATTGTTGGATGAGTTGGAGAGTGTCGCGGTATACGACATCATTTCCACACCACCGGCGACACACAGATCGTCCATCCCGCTCATGATGTTGGCGGCAGCCAGGTTGACAGAGGTGATACCGGACCCGCAGAAGCGATCCAGCGTGACAGCACTTGCGCGTGTACTCCAGCCGGCATCGAGAACAGACATGCGGCCGATGCAGGAGCCCTGGTGATCGACCTGGGAGCTGCAGCCGACAACAACGTCGTCCACGTCTTCGGTATTCAGGTCGTTCCGTTCAGCGATACCCTCGAAGACTTTGGCAAGGAGCCGGCTGGGGTGAAATTCTGACAAAGCCCCTTTGCCCGCTTTGCCTATGCCGCGCGGCGTCCGTGCAGCGTCGATGATGTATGCTTCTGTCATTGATCCTCCCATCAGATCCGGGTCACTGGAATAAGAGGAAGCATTCTACCGTATGGATGAGTTGTGGCGAAGTGACGTCAGCCGCGTTGATCTGGCTCAAGGATCCGTCGAGTACCGCTGCTGGGGACCATCGCCGCACGCTGGTCCGGCCATTGTGCTTCTTCATGAGGGGCTTGGCTGCCTGGCTCTGTGGCGGGATGTTCCGGATCGTCTCGCTGAGATCACGGGTTGTGGGGTGCTGGCTTACAGCCGCTATGGGTATGGAGACTCGGATACCATCAAATTGCCGCGTCCTCTTGATTACATGACACGGGAAGCCCGAGTTCTGGCTGAGCTGATTGAGCGCTTCGGGCTCAACGATCACTATCTGCTGGGACACAGCGACGGGGGATCAATTGCGGCGCTCTATGCAGCACAGACAAATCGCCCGGGCCTGAAAAAACTCATCCTCCTGGCGCCCCACTTCTTTGTCGAACCCTGTTGTGTCTCTGCCATCACGACAGCCCGGGAGGCATTTGAAGCGGAAGGTCTGCGAGAACGCCTGGCCCGTTATCACTCGCATGAAG
>JANQFF010000341.1 GCA_028277965.1 Pseudomonadales bacterium | reverse complement strand
GTTGACGCGCCTGTCAAAGCGCTGCTGCGGGCAAAAGACGTGCTGCACAACTTTGCGGTGCCTCAGTTCCGCGTGAAGATGGATCTCGTGCCCGGACTTGTTTCCTACGTGTGGCTGACCCCAACGAAGGTCGGCCAATACGACATTCTGTGCGAGGAGCTCTGTGGCATTGGTCACCATACGATGCGTGGTCGCGTCGTGGTCGATACTCAGGAAGACTTCGATACCTGGTTGGCCAATCAGCCGACCTATGCGCAGCATGCGGCGAAAACGCCGGGTGATCCGGAAGCCGGGCGAGAGTTGTATGCCGTGTGCACCGCCTGCCATGGCGCACAAGCTGAAGGCATGGTTGCGTTGAACGCACCAAAGCTGACCGGTCAGGGCGAGTGGTACATGAAGCGCCAGCTGCTGAACTACAAAGCCGGTGTTCGTGGCGCGCACGAAGATGACATTTACGGACGTCAGATGGCACCGATGGCCGCAACACTGGTGGATGAGCGTGCCATCGACAACGTCGTGGCATATATCGCCACCCTGCCGGACAACCCGGCGGAAAAAACCATTGAAGGTGACGTCGAGCACGGGAAAGAGATTTACGCGAACTGTGCCAATTGCCATGGCCATCAGGGTCAGGGGATTCAGGCGCTGAATGCGCCGCGCGCGGCAGGCATGAGCGACTGGTATCTGGCGCAGCAGTTAAAGAATTTCCGCGACGGTCTGCGTGGTACCCACGAAAAGGATCTATACGGCTTCCAGATGAAGCTGATGGCGGACATCCTTCAGGACGACCAGGACATTAACGACCTTGTCGCTTACATGAACACTCTGTGAGGTAGGCATCCGGTCATGAGAGAGAACACAGCAAAACGGAGGTTTCAGTGGCGTACGTAGCAATCGCTGATCAAGGCCAGGAACTTCATCATCCTCATAGTTTCATCACCAAGTACATCTGGAGTCAGGACCACAAGGTCATAGCGATCCAGTACGGGCTGACCGCCATATTCGTTGGTCTGATCGCCCTGGTACTTTCGGGCATGATGCGGCTGCAACTCGGCTTCCCGAACGAATTCTCGTTCATCGATCCGGAGTCGTATTACCAGTTCGTCACCATGCACGGAATGATCATGGTGATATATCTGCTCACAGCGCTGTTCCTTGGCGGGTTCGGCAACTACCTCATCCCGCTCATGCTGGGTTGCCGCGACATGGTCTTCCCTTTCATGA
>JANQFF010000333.1 GCA_028277965.1 Pseudomonadales bacterium | reverse complement strand
TAGACCGCGCTCGCGGCCCATATCTGCAGGGTTTCGATGGGCACGTTTAGCGCCATGAGGGTGAAAGCGATACCCGCCATGGTGGTGCCCCATTTGGCGAGGGAGATCAGGAACGCTGCAAGCGCACGTGTTGGATTCATGAACTGGCGGTGCCACAGCCGTGCCTGCAGCGAGAGACGCAGAAGGAGCTTGCGAAGACCTTTTCGCGGGCGATGTTGGCCGAGCAGTATGCGGCTGGTGATCGTCAGAACGATGCCGAGGTTGGCGACGACGAGTGTAATCAGCACAACGAGCCCAAAAGCGATCGGCAGCACGTTGGCGTCAATGTTTCCATCGGCGACAACGTCGATGGCGACAATGCTCACGATGAGAAAAATGACGGCAATGCTGATCACATCGAAAAGTCTCTGGGCAACGATGCTGATGGCTGATGCCCCACGGGAGAGGTTCAGGAATCGTTCGAAGACGACGACGGCCGCAACGTCACCCATTCTTGCCGGTAAAGCCAGGACCAGGATGACGTACCAGGCGTTCGCCGAGGTGGCGGCACCCAGGGTAGGCCGGGTGGGGGCGAACATGCGTATGCGTATGGCTGTGAGGGTCGCCTCACCGAAGAGAAAGGCAAGCGCGATGAGAAGAAGCGGCACCGACAGGTCGGCAAGGAGCACACTGAATCCGCTGAAATCGAGACTGAGGAGCAGACCCGCAACGAGCGCAAGTGTCACGAATGCACCGATCCACCACCAGGATTGCTGCTGATCGGGCAGCTGCTCGGTCAGCGCCTCTTTCAGCCAACTGGACCGGCTGAGTTTGTTCATGGCCACCAGCGCCGGAGGATGTTCTGCAGCATCCAGCCCCATGCGACGCCGTATATGGATATGAGCGGCAGGTTATATCGGGGCACGTTGGCTGAGACGAGCGCGTGCAGGCCGACCAGCGCCCAGATAGGCAGGCTGACCCAGAGGAGCGTGAGGTCACCTTTGCGCCACAGACGTACCAGCAGGATGAGGTATGCAATGAGGCCGATGATCCCCCAGTACTTGCCGACGAAAATGCCGCGATAGAAAAGTGCCGCTGTGGTGGCCGCAAACCAGACCGGGCGGCCGAATACCTCGGTGGCCAGAAGATGACCGGCAACCTCCTCCCGGGGCATCTGGGCGAGTAACGGGTCCAGCACTTCGGTGATTGCGGTGCTTCTGAAAGAGTTCGGGTTTTTGGAGACAAAACGCTCGTAAGACTCGGGTGGTAGCAAAGACTCAGCGATCTTGTCGCCGATATCGGGGGTCCAGTAAACGAAAGACGCCCCCCATTCCGCGAGGTCCATGCGGTTGAACGTGAGCCGGTAGGCCAGGATCGCTTCAGCGTAGCCGCCTGCGGTCAGCGACCATTCGTCGAGCTGTACCTTGTTGCGTATTGACCATGGGCTGATCAGAAGGAAAAACGTGACGGCGGCGAGGGCTGCGTGTTTGAGTGCCAGCGTGTTACGTCGCCAACCGGCAATAGCGAGAGCAACCACGCCAAGACCGAGCGCAATGTAGAGGTACTCCGGACGCGTGAGCGTGAGGAGTGCGAGGGCAACGCCTGCTGTGACCCACCACTTTGGAGCGCCGGTTTTGAGCACCTTCACGAGGGCCAACTGGAACGCGAAGAAAAAGACGAGGACAAAGTTCTCGGTGAGGTAACGCGCGGCCATGTCCTGCACCTCGCCGGAGAGAATGACACCGAGCATGGTCAGCCAGGCGAGTCGGGAGGAATCGAAGGCTGTACGCACCCAGCACCAGATGAAGAAAAGACCCAGGGCGGCGAGGATGTGCTGGATGGCAATGAGCGTGCCGTACGGCGTCGGGCAGGCTGAGGGATCTTCAGCGGTACCAGCGCAATAGAATGCGTCGAATACAGCCGGGCTCAGTTTGGCCATCAGACTTAAGAAGGCCGGATATAGAGGTGCGTTTGCGGATCCCGGCTCTGCCGGTGTGGACAGGTTGTAGTCCGAGAGGCCGTAAACGTTGTGTTCTGCAACGTTCAGCGCGTAGTCGATGTAGCGGATCTCGTCATCCTCGGGCACCTCATAGCCCGAGATCGATGTCACGACGAAAAAGAGCATCATGATCGCAAACGCGGCGATCGCGGCTCTTAAATGTTCGTGTTCCATCTTTGGCAAAGAGCGTCAGTCGGGGTCGTCGTCCGCTTCGCCCAGCCGCTGGCCCTGGATTGGCACCTGCGGCTGGTTGTCGACGTCGAAGCCGATAGCGGACAGGAGCAGCTGTAATCCGGCGAGGAATGGCAATGCGGACAACATGACGGTACCGGCACTGGCTTCGGTACCGGCTGCGGTGGCACCCATCCAGCTGGAGATTCCGAAGGTCAGCCCGAAGACGATGAAGATTGGGCCGAATACCCATTCCAGGGAGGCGAGGTGAAAGTCCCGCAGGAAGTAGTTGTAGAAGATCCGGCTGACGAAATTGCGGATGTGGCTCAAGGTGAACGACGGGATCACCTTGATCAGCGATATACCGCTTTGTTCATCCTCGTAGACGGCTCGCTGGGGCACGTCCTGAACGACAGCGCGGATCGTTGACAAGCGAAACAACATGTCTGATTCGAAGAAGTATCCCTGCCGGAGCTTGTTCAGGGGCAGGAGGCGCAGCGCGTCGGCGTGGATGGCCGTGTATCCGTTTGTGGGGTCGAAGACCTGCCAGTACCCGGTTGAAAACTTGCTCAGGAAAGAAAGCACGGCATTGCCGAATATCCGTATGCCGGGCATGTGCTGGAGATCGGACAGCACGAAGAAGCGGTTGCCTTTGGAGTAATCTGCTTTCCCTTCGGCGACGGGACGCATGATGATGGGCAGAAGTTCGGGATCCATCTGGCCGTCGCCATCGATCTTGACGACGATGTCGACATCGTCTGCCAGGGCCGCCTGATAACCCGTGATGACCGCACCCCCGACGCCCTGGTTTTCCTCGTGAAAAATGACTTTTACACGCGGGTCGCCACACTCGGCTTCGACCAGCTTGCCTGTGCCATCCGGACATGCGTCATCGACGCAGTAGATGTACTGCACGAGAGCGGGCACAGCCTTCAGGGTATCGAGGACTTTGCTCGTCTCTTTGTAACACGGCACTACAACCGCCACTTTAGGCATTGTCGAACGCCGTTATGTTGAAGAGGTGAGGTGGTATTGCGAAAGGCAGGTTTGTCACGGTGGTGGGTTTGAACCCGTAACGGGTGATCTCATCAACCAGGTCGTGAATGTTTGTGTGGTGGTAGTCGCCTTTGCCTGCAAACCCGGCAACGATACGCCCAAACCGGTAGACGAAGTTCTCGGTTGGGCCCGAGACGATCAACCGGCCGTCTGCTTTCAGTTTGCGGCTGAACAGGTCCAGGTAGGGTTTGAGGTCATCGATGTGCTCGAGAACGTCAGCGGCGATCAGGAGGTCGAGGCAGCCATCGTCGAGATCGTCTATGGTTTCCAGGAACTTGACGCCCAGCCCCCGGCGGTCACATAGCGCACGCGCGTAATCCGGAAAGAGGTCAATGGCGTAGACCATCCCGGCGCGGCTTGTGAGTTCCGGCAGGAACATGCCGGTGCCACACCCGAATTCACAGACGGTTGAATCTTTGGTGAGATTTGCCATATCGGCAATCACCTCGTAACGGCGCCACATGAGCCAGCGGATGAGCGGGTTGCCGTGCAGGTAAGACGGGATGGCCATCTCGTCCCGGTCGTGTTCGCTGATGTGCTCATGCTGGACCTGCACGATCTCGCGAAGTTCGTCCCTCGAAACTCGCGCAATCATGTCCGGTCCTTTTTCTCGACACGCGCCATCACACAGTCGAAGTCGACAACGTGGCCCGTATCGCGATGGCGATGAACGACATACGCGCCGGTCATCTCGTAGCCGTGTTTCCGGTAAACGCTGATGAGGTCGATGTAGTCGGGCACGTTGTCGTAGATGGGAACGACCGGCATTTCAGACACAATCCCCGCGAAACTCCCCTTCCAGCGGCCGGCCCCCTGGAATACCCAGCTGTCGTGACCCTGGGTGTCCATCTTGAGAAAAGCTCGTCGTTGTTCGAAACCGGTAACCTCGGTGTCGATATGTTCCTCCAGCGTTTTGACCTGCACGTTCAGTGTCTCAACTTCTTTGATCGCAGCAAAGCGCATCTTCCCTGCTTCGGAGGCCGGGTGGAATGAGCTGAAAACACTGTCCTGGGAAACATTCATCTGAAGCTCACCGGCTGTCTCGCCCAGCGCATAGTTGTAGATGTGCCAGTCAGGATCTCTGGCTGCCAGTTCCGCTAATTGCGCAAATGCCTTTGGCTGAGGTTCGAAGGATTGAATTTCCCCTTTATAACCAGTGACGGATCTGAGGAGGCTTGCGAACTGTCCGGCGTTCGCGCCAACGTCGAAGACAAGATCGACGTTGAAGAGGTCAAATTGTTTTTGAAGGTGTGTCTCGAGTAACACCTGCTTGTTTTGCTTCTCGATGTCATACCCTAATGCCCGGGCGAACCGGCGGTGCAGCTTCACGCGCGGGACCGGCTGACGAAGTAGCGAAAGAGCAGCTTCAGGTCCAGCAAACGACCCGGCTGGGCACGGACCATCTGTGTGTACCAGGCACAGACTGCACCGTACTCGTGTTCCCGGTAGGCTCGTTTGGCAATCGAACGCGCGAAGTTGGCCGTGTAGAACCGACGCAGGCTCTGATAGCTGTCGTCGAGATGTCGACTTCCAAACAGCGTATCCGTCAGGTCGTTGTCAATCTGCTCCTGGAGAGATGAACGGGTTCGCAGACTGCCTTCGCGGCGGTGTTCGCGAGCCGTGATTCGGGAGGTGGTGAGCGGGGATACACACGCCAGGAGAAGGGCGAACAGGACCACGTCCTCGCCGAATCTTCTGTCGACCGGAAACTGTAAATCATCGAAAAGACCACGGTGGAAACACATGTTAGAGATGTTGCCAAGGTGCAGAGATTTGCTGATGTAGCGTCTGAAGTTGCGCATACGGTCCTCGCCGAGCGCAGGCGTGCGCAGGGTGGTTTTGCCGTTTCGTACGGATTCGCTGGCTGCAATCATCCAGTGTACGACTGGTTGCCTCGTGGCCAGCTCGCTGTAGTGGGCGATGGCACAGGGCAGCAGTTCATCGTCTGCATTGACGAAGATGATGAAGTCACCCGATGAGAGTTCGATCCCTTTATTCCTGGCCGCACTCACGCCCTGGTTGGTCTGTCGGTGGACCCGTACCGCCGTGCCACTCTTTGCTTCGAGTTGAGCGCAAACCTCCGGCGTATTGTCGGTCGAACCATCGTCAACGATGATGATTTCCAACGGCGGCAATACCTGCGCTCGAACTGAAGCCACAGACCGAGGCAGGAATGACGCGTCGTTGTAACACGGTATAACGATCGAAAATGTCGGATGCATCCACCATGGGACTGATCATCCGGGAAAATTCAATCGCGCGACCTCAGCCATGGTTCTGATGGCCTCGCTGTTGCCTGAAATAGTGAGGCCGGTGATGCCGGTGTCTTCCCAGGCGCGGAACCGCTTCGCGATCCGTTCTTTCGGTCCGATGAGGGCACCTTCGTCGACAAACTCGTCAGGCACGGCGGCGATCGCCTCGTCTTTGCGTTTGGCGAGATAGAGCTCCTGTATGCGTTCGGCAGCCTCGCCGTAACCTCTGCGTACCATCATCTCCTTGTGGAAGTTGATGTTCTTGTGCCCCATTCCACCGACATAGAGTGCGATACCGGGCTTCAGCCGGTCGAGCGCAGGCTGGATGTCGTCTGTCACCTGCACCTGGGTCATCGCCTGTCTTTCGAACTGGTCGCTGGTCTTGCCAGCCTTGTCGAGGCCTTCCTGGATCCAGCTGTCGTACATGCTGGCGCTTTCGGGAACAAATCCCAGCGGTAGCCAGCCGTCAGCGATTTCCGCTGTCATCCGTACGGTCGATTCCATCCCGGTGCCGAGAAAAACGGGAATGTCCGGGTTCATGTGCAGGATGGATTTCAGCGGTTTGCCGACTCCAAGCGCGCCTTCCCCCGTGTACGGCAGCGATATCTCTTTCCCGTCGTGTGTGACGGGCTCTTCCCGCGCCCAGATCTTCTTCATGATGGTGACGTAGTCTTTGATGCGGTAATACGGCTTCCCCCAGGGCTGACCGTACCAGCCCTCGACAATCTGCGGACCGGAAACACCGAGACCGCAGATAGCCCGGTTGCCACCGGCGAGTTGATCGAGCGTTGCCATGGCCATGGCTGCGTTGGCAGGCGTGCGGCCGGCAAGCTGGATGACGGCGGTCCCGAGACGGATACGCTCGGTATGTGCAGCGATATAGGCCAGCGGTGTGATGGCGTCCGATCCGTATGCTTCAGCCGTCCAGACGGTGTCGTAACCGAGCTCTTCGGCCAGTTTCACATCGTCAAGCGGGATCTTCAGGTCTGCACCTGAGTATCCGAGCATGAGTCCCAGTTTCATGTAGCCCTCCGGTTTGTTCTGGTTTTTAGACGTTTCGTCTGATCAGGAGTAACGCGACCGCCCAGTAGGCCGCGATGGGGATAAGTATGGCGATTTGTGCCGGGATATTGAACACCAGCGCGGCGGGGGCAAAGAGGTCCTGCATGTATTTGAACCCAAGGCCGGCGAAGATGCCGACGGTCAGGCGGGCTCCCATGCCTACTTCCCTTAAGGGGCCTATAACAACAGACAAAGCGAGTAACGTCAGGCCAATAAACGTAATGGGTTTGAACACCCGGGACCAGAAGGCGAGCTCGTATTCGGAAACGCCCAGTTGTTGGGCGCGCGCGAAATCGATCTGTCTGAGGAGAGCCGCCATCGACATTTTATTGGGGTCGAGGAAAGCCTGGCTTGCAAGCACTTCGGGAGTGATGGGGTTGTTCCAGGTCCATGTATCGAACGGGACGGTTCTGGCGCCGTCGTCTCCATAGATGGATCTTGCACCCTCGTGGAGTGTCCACCGCTGGCGTGCTTCGTCGTACGTTGCCGTTTTCGCCCGGAGCGATTCGATGAGTGCCCGGTCGTCGTCGACGATGAACTGCTGCACGCCCAGCACCTCTCCCTGCTCGTTGATGGCCTGCACCTGCATGAAGAGATTGTTGTAGCGAAACCACAGGGTGCTCATCCGGTTGACGGCGTCGTCACCGAACTGGGCTTTCATTTTTTCGACTTCAGCGGAACGCTCGGTGTTCGGCGCGACGTATTCGGAAACCGCCAGGCTTGCTCCCAGCCACAACACCAGCGACGGCGTCAGGGCGAGAATGAGCCGGGTGATCGACATTCCCGCCGTTCGACAGACGGTCAGCTCGCGGTGTTCCGCGAGACTGCCGAGCGCAATCAGGTATCCAAGGAACAACGAGTAGACAAGAATCTCATCGAAACGGCGCGGCAGGGTCCTCGCGACATAAGCCATGGCTTCCCAGAACCCGTACGCCTCGTCGAGTTCCTCGAAAAGCGCGTACATCGATATGAGGGCAAGAAGCGTAAGTGTCACGGTCAGGACGTAGCGGTTTGCATGCCGCGTGATGTAACGGTCTAGGGTAAACATCAGCTAGATAGGGTCCTGCCTGCCGTTAATCTCGGCGTCAGTGGGTTTCTGTTGTGCCTCGAGCTCCTGCTCGAAGTGTTTCATCGCTCGATCGGCGGTGAAGAAGATCTGTCCCGTGAGTGCCTCGGTCAGCCCGGATGCCTCGACAGTTGGCATCAGCGTGCCTTTGACATCGCAGAGGCTGAGCGCAATGTCTGCCCGTTTAAGGTTGCTGTTGAGCCTGTGCAGCATCTGCATCCCGGTTGCATCGATGAGATTGACCGAGGAACAGACCATGAGGAGATGCCGGGTGCCTTTACGACGCTGGGAACGCTTCAGAAACTTGTCTTCAATCTGCACGGCGTTACCGAAGTAGATGTTCTCATCCACCCTGAGCGCCAGCACATGGGGAAGGGTTTCCACGTCGTGGCGTTTGATCGAGCGGAAGTGTTCGGTGTCACCCAGCCTGCCAACCTGGGTGATGTTGGGGCGGCTTGAAGAGCGGATGAAGAATGCAATCGAAAGGAGGACGCCTCCGATGAGACCTGTCTCGACGCCGAGGAAAAGCACCATGAAGAGGGTGGCGTACTCGGTGATGACGTCGTGCTTCTGCAGTGCCCAGTGTTCACGCGTCGTTTTGAGATCCATGAGGCCGATGACCGACACCATGACAATTGCGCTCAGGACCGCGTTGGGCAATACGGAGAATATGCCTGTCAGGAAGAGGAGGGCCAGGATGACCACCACTGCACATACGAGACTGCTGACGGGTGTGCGGCCGCCAGCCGAGAAATTGACGCTCGAGCGGGAGAAGCTGCCTGCCACGGGATATGCCCCGGTGAACGCAGCCCCGATGTTGGCGGCACCCAGGGCAATCAGTTCCTGGTGGGCGTTGATCCGGGTGAGCTTGCGTGCCGCGAGTGTTGTGCCGATCGAGTAACTCTCGACGTAAGACACGAGCGCAATGATTACCGATGCAGGCAGGACGTCCAGCCAGAGTTCGAGGTTGAACGGAGGTATTGTAATGCCGGGGAGGCCGCTTGGGATCTCGCCGACGACATCGAGGGATGCGCCAAGACCGGCTGCCCACACCACAATGATGGAAAGAAGCGCAACCGCCATGGGTCCCAGTCGGCTGATGGCACTTGCCTGCGCGTTGGGGTATTTCAGGCGTGCCAGGATGCCCCTGGCGATGGCAGGAAAAGCAAGCAGAAACACAAGTGACGCCACGGCGAACGCAAGCGTCAGCGGCTGAATCTCGACGAGCCTCGGCAGCAATGCGCTCAAGAGAGTGAAAGGTTCAATCGCCCCGTCCACCTCTATACCGGTAAAAGCAGGGAGCTGGCTCACGATGATGAGAATGGCCGCCGCGTTTACAAATCCGGAAATCACCGGATGGCTCAGAAGATTGACGAGCCCACCCATACGCGACAGGCGCAGTATCCAGAGGAAAATACCGGCCTGCAGGCAGATGATCAGGGTGATGCCGAGGTAAGCCTCGCTGTAGCGGGGTGCGTATTGAGAGACCGTGGCAGCAACCATGAGCGCAGCCACGGCAACGGGTCCAACGACAAGCTGGCGGGAACTGCCGAAGATCGCGTAGAGCACCATTGGCACGAGGCAGGCATACAGGCCCGACTGTGGCGGCACACCGGCGAGAAATGCATACGCCACAGCCTGGGGAATGGTGATCATGCCGACGACGAGGCCGGCGGTCAGGTCGTGAGAGAAGTCCTCGGACTTGTAGTTCTGAAGCAACGGAACCAGTGGCACGTAGTCAGGCCACTCTCTCAAACCCAGTTTGAACCAGAGTGCGGGTCGCATCAGGTGGGCAGGGCGACGGGTGCTGGAGTCATCCGCGTAGTTTAGGCTAGGCAGATGGAAGCTGCGACACTGTATCTGTTAGGTGCAGATCTTCTGCTCGCAACCCACGTCTTGTTCGTGGCGTTTGTAGTGGGCGGACAGCTTCTCGTGCTCATCGGCTGGGGCGCACGCTGGGCGTGGGTGCGCAACATGTGGTTTCGCGTTGCGCACCTGGCGGCGATTACTGTCGTCGTTCTGCAATCCTGGGCGGGTATGATCTGTCCGCTGACCACCTGGGAAATGGCCCTCAGGGCCAGAGCGGGTGATGCGGTTTACGCAGGATCTTTCATCTCCCATTGGATGAGCGTGATTCTCTACTACCAGGCACCCGAGTGGGTGTTCACCATCGTCTACACGGTGTTTGGCCTGGTGGTGGCTGCCACGTGGATATGGGTGAGGCCGCAGCGTTAGGTTAGAATTTGCACGGTTACAACGGGAGATCACTATGGATAGTCGAGCAGCTGTAGCGTTTGCAGCGGGGGAGCCACTGAGTATTGAAACCGTGCAGCTGGATGGGCCGAAGCAGGGTGAGGTACTGGTAGAGGTGATGGCCACCGGCATCTGCCACACAGATGCATACACCCTGTCAGGGGCTGACCCTGAAGGCCTGTTTCCTTCCGTCATGGGTCACGAGGGTGCCGGTATCGTGCGCGAGGTGGGACCGGATGTGACTTCCGTTGCTGTTGGGGACCACGTCATTCCCCTGTACACGCCCGAGTGCCGGCAATGTAAGTTCTGCACCAGCGGCAAAACCAATCTCTGCGGGGCGATCCGGGAAACCCAGGGTCAGGGTTTGATGCCTGACGGCACCTCGCGCTTCTCTCTGAATGGCGATCAGCTGTTTCACTACATGGGCACGTCCACGTTTTCCAATTTCACCGTCATGCCGGAAATTGCGGTCGCGAAAATCCGCGAAGACGCACCATTCGACAAGGTCTGTTACATCGGCTGCGGCGTGACGACGGGTCTCGGTGCGGTCATGAATACAGCGCAAGTCGAACCCGGATCGAACGTTGCGGTGTTTGGACTTGGGGGTATCGGCCTCAACGTGATTCAGGGCGCCCGTCTGGTGGGTGCGGACAAGATCATCGGTATTGATCTCAACGACGACAAGAAGGGTCTCGCCGAAGAATTCGGCATGACCGATTTCATCAACCCCAATGATGTCGACGACGTGGTTGCCGCCATCGTCGATCTGACCGACGGGGGTGTAGAATACTCGTTCGAATGTATCGGCAACGTCGATGTGATGCGCCAGGCCCTGGAGTGCTGTCACAAAGGCTGGGGTGAGAGCATCATCATTGGTGTGGCCGGTTCTGGCGAGGAGATCGCAACGCGGCCGTTTCAGCTCGTGACCGGCCGGGTCTGGAAAGGCACGGCGTTTGGTGGGGTCAAAGGACGGACAGAGGTGCCGCGCATCGTCGACTGGTACATGGAAGGTAAAATCAATATCGATGACCTCATCACCCACACGTTGAGCCTTGATGACATCAACAAGGGTTTCGACCTCATGCACGAAGGCGAGAGTATCCGCTCAGTGGTGGTGTACTGATGGCGAGCGAGTGGCTGGATCAGGTTCAGGAGGACATTCTCGATCCGGATCGGCCGATCTGCGATCCCCATCATCATTTGTGGGACAACGACAGGAACCCCTATCTGCTGCCCGAGCTGCTCGAAGATGTGACGAGTGGTCACAACGTTGTGAGCACGGTTTTTGTCGAGTGTATGTCCATGTATCGCGCGGATGGACCGGAGGCGCTGCGTCCGGTGGGTGAGACGGAGTTCGTCAATGGCGTAGCGGCGATGACCGCCAGTGGACAATATGGGGACTTCCGGGCCTGCGCGGGCATCGTGAGTTATGCGGATCTCACGCTAGGTGCGGATATCGGTGTGGCGCTCGATGAGCACATGCGGTTATCGGATCGTTTTCGTGGCATTCGGCATGCTGCAGGGTGGGATGAAAGTGACGAGGTACGAAACTCACATACAAATCCCCCCCAGGGACTGTATCTGCGCGATGACTTCCGGGCTGGATTTGCCGAACTTGCAAAAAGGGGATTGAGTTTTGATGCCTGGCTGTATCACCGCCAGATTCCCGATCTGACCGACCTTGCGTCGGCTTTTCCGGACGTCAGGATCATCTTCGATCACTTTGGCGGTCCGCTGGGTATTGGCCCTTACGCCGGGAAAGGGGACGAGATCTTCGAGCAGTGGTGTAAAGATGCCGCGGATCTTGCGAAGTGTCAGAATGTGTTCCCAAAGCTTGGTGGCATTGTCATGCCGATCAACGGTTTCGAATGGCACAAGCGGGATACCCCGGCGACGTCAGACGAGGTGGTTGAAGCGACCGGTCGTTATCACAGAAAGGCAATCGAAATCTTCGGTCCGGAGCGCTGTATGTTTGAGAGCAACTTCCCGGTGGACAAGCAGAGTTGTTCGTATTCTGTGCTGTGGAACGCATTTAAGAAGATTGCCGCTGACTATACTGAAGGCGATAAGGATCGTCTTTTCCACGACACGGCAGTTGAGGTTTATCGCGTTGAGTAGGATTTTAGGATTGTCTGCGTATTATCACGACAGCGCGGCAGCGCTGTTGGTTGACGGTAATATCGTGGCAGCGGCTCAGGAAGAGCGCTTTACGAGGAAGAAACACGACGCCGGATTCCCCTTGCATGCCATCGAGTATTGCCTGGGTGAAGCGGGTCTCGATCTCGTTGATATCGATCACGTGGTTTTCTATGACAAGCCGCTGATCAAATTCGAACGCCTGCTGGAAACCTACCTGGCTTACGCGCCGAAAGGCTGGCGTTCTTTCCTCGCCGCCATGCCGGTCTGGCTGAAAGAAAAACTCTACCTCAAGAGCACGCTCAAGACGGAACTGAGTGAAATGGGTGAGTGTGACAAACAGGATCTCCCCCAGCTTCTTTTTGCGGGACATCACCAGAGTCACGCTGCGTCCGCTTTTTACCCGAGTCCCTTCGAGCAGGCAGCAGTTCTCTGTCTCGACGGGGTAGGCGAGTGGGCAACCACCACAGCCTGGCAGGGCAACGGCCCGAAACTCACGCCGCTGTGGGAAATTGATTTCCCGCATTCACTTGGACTTCTGTATTCCGCGTTTACCTACTACACCGGTTTCAAAGTGAACTCAGGTGAGTACAAGCTCATGGGCCTTGCTCCCTACGGAGAACCCAAATACAGGGACCTGATCCTCGACAACCTGATGGATCTCAAGGAAGACGGGACATTCCGTCTCGACATGGACTACTTCAATTACTGCACCGGGCTCACGATGACGAACAAAAAGTTCGATGAGCTTTTTGGTGCCCCGCCGCGCCAGCCTGAGACGGACCTCCAGCAGCGCGAAATGGACATAGCAGCGTCCATCCAGGTTGTGACAGAAGAAGTTGTGTTGCGGCTGGCGAAATCTCTTCATGCAGAAACCGGCGAACGCAACCTTTGCCTGGCCGGTGGTGTTGCGCTGAACTGCGTTGCAAACGGCAAACTCGTCCGGCAATCGCCGTTTGACGAGATCTGGGTGCAACCGGCGGCAGGTGATGCCGGTGGTGCGCTCGGGGCAGCGCTGGTTGCCCGGCACATCTATGAAGAAGAATCACGGACGGTGAACGGTGGCGACAGCATGGCTGGGTCGTACCTCGGGCCGTGCTATAAGACAGAGAACATTCGCAACACCCTCGATGCGATTGGGGCGGTCTACGAAGAGGTGCCGGACGAGGTTATTTACGATCAGCTTGCCGAGATCCTCGAGGGTGAAAACGTGATTGGCTGGTTTCAGGGACGGATGGAGTTCGGCCCGCGAGCGCTGGGAGGACGGTCGATTATCGGCGATCCGCGCAGCGCGAAGATGCAGTCGGTCATGAACCTCAAGATTAAGTACCGCGAGTCTTTCAGACCGTTTGCGCCGTCAGTACTGGCTGAACACGTGGAAGATTACTTCGATCACAAAGGCACGAGCCCCTACATGCTCATTGTTGCCGATGTGAAAGAGGATCTGCGCATACCGATGAGCTGCGATGAGGAGAAGCTCTTCGGGATTGAAAAACTGAACGTCAAGCGCAGCACGCTGCCCGCGATCACACACGTGGATTATTCGGCGCGCATCCAGACGGTTCACGAGTCCACAAACCCGCGTTATCACAAGCTCATCAGTGCGTTCAAAGAACGGACGGGATGCGGGGTACTCGTGAACACCTCTTTCAACGTGCGTGGCGAACCCATCGTCTGTACGCCTGAAGACGCCTACCGATGTTTCATGCGCACAGAAATGGATTACCTTGTTCTCGAGAACTGTGTTCTCAGGAAATCAGACCAGCCTGCCTGGGAAGACGACGGCAGCTGGCGTGACGAATTTGAATTGGATTAGATAAGTGATTGAAGGCGGCATACCGGAACTGGATCGGGCAGGATTACGATCGTTTGCGCTGACGACAAGCGCCATTCTGATCGTGCTCTTTGGTCTCGCAATACCCTGGATATTTGAATTTCAGTATCCGCTGTGGCCCTGGTACCTGGGTGCAGGCTTGAGTCTCGCAGGACTGATCGTCCCGATGTGGCTGCGGCCGGTCTACCGGACCTGGATGCGCTTCGGTCTCCTCATGAGCAAGATCACGACACCACTGATCATGGGGATTGTTTTTTACCTGGTGCTGATGCCCATGGGGCTGGTCATGCGGTTGATGGGCAAAGACCCGATGGCCCGTGAGATGGACAGTGCCATGGACTCATATCGCGTCCTCAGTGAAGAGGACGACAAGACTCGGCTGGAGAAACCTTTCTAGATGTTGGATCTAATTGGAGATTTGTGGGAATTCATGCGTGTGCGCAAGAAGTTCTGGCTCGCACCGCTTGTTCTGGTCATGCTGCTGCTTGGTGGACTGATAGTGTTCGCCCAGGGCTCAGCCGTGGCACCGTTTATCTATACGCTGTTCTAGCCGGATTTCAGGTAAACGTAGCGTAAAGAAGCAGCTGCAGGGCAATCAATCCGGTTGCCCACCAGCGAATGTCCCGCCATGGCGCGCTGTCTGTCGCGTCGGTGAAGATCACCCTGCGGGGGATGAGCCATACCAGCACACCCAGAAAGGCAAACCCGCCGATCGAGAGATAGTTGGCCCAGGCGACAGGTAGCTCCATCATGATGCCGGGACCGTCTTACCGGGCCGTCGGAAGGGGAAGTACGTCAGCTTGTCGAGATCCCTCTCGACGGGCCGGGTAAATCCGCTGACTACCCACAGGGCAATCAACGCGTATACAAAACTGGCGAAGGCCACATAAAGCATATTCCAGCCGGACGCCAGAAGGCCTGCTGCGATGGCGACGCCACTGAGCAACGTGAACACACCTGCATGCGGGGTTGCCCGACGCGTAAATGCACCCAGCAGCAACAGGGCCAGCATGGGACCCTGGAACAGGGAAAGGAGTGTCTGGATGAACTCGTAGATGCCGCCCATTTGCGCGATGAGAGGGGCAGTACACATCGCCAGGAGAAGCAGCACCAGTGTCAGGTAGCGACCGACCTTCAGGTCGGATTCCCGTGAAGCGTTTTTGAAGATCACGTGCCGGATGTCCCTCGTGATCATGAGGGAGGTCGAATTGACGCCTGAGTCGACGGTCGACTGCAACGCGGCGATGAGCGCGATGAACATCAGCCCCGACATCCCGGGCGGAAGGACGTTCTTGATGACCCAGGCCAGCGCCTGGTCCGGGTACTCGATCTGGGCATGCATGACGAGCGCGAGCAGTCCGGGGAAAACGACGAGCAGCGGGACAAATGTCTTACCCACTGCAGCGAACATCATCCCGGCACTGGCATCCCATTGTGTCCGTGCACCCAGGCTTCTTTGCAGGATCGCCTGACCGGCACACCAGTAGGCAGGAGAAAGGACAACCCCCAGGCCAAGGAGAACCCCGGGCCAAGGGAATGAATCGTGGTCCGCTGGCAGGTACGCCTGCAGGTGATTCGGGTTTTCCTGGGTGAGGGTGGTGGCAAATCCCTGAAAACCCCCGGCATCGCTTATGCCAAGAGCGACAATGGCGACACCTCCCAGGAACATGATGATGACCTGAAACGTGTCGGTAAACGCAACTGCCGCCAGCCCCCCGGCAATGCTGTAGAGGCCAATGACCGTGCCGGTAACGACAATGCCAACCCAGATTGGCCAGCCGAGATAGGTTTGCAGCGTCAGGGCCAGTGCCCACAGGGCTACACCAATGGCAAAGACCGCCACGACACTCGTGATGAGCGCAGCGAGCACGCGGACCGCCTGGTTGTACCGCAAACCCAGGTACTCAGGGATGGAATAAACACCGGCTTTCCAGTAGAGAGGGATAAACACCAGGGCGGCGATGATCATCGCGGGGATTGCGCCGATCCACTCGAAGTTGGCCTGGGCAATACCCACCATGTAGGCGTTCCCCGCCGCCCCTACGTAGCTGTTGGCACCAATGTTGGTCCCGATGATCGAAAGGCCGATCACCCACCAGGCGAGTGATCGGCCGGCCAGGAAGAAGTCATGTGCGGATTTGACCCGGCCGGACAGGCGCACACCCACCGCGACGATGAGCACGAGATAGCCGACGATGATGCTAAGATCGAGGGGGTGCAAAGGAGTTCTTCTTGTTACGGGGACAGATTACACAAATCGGTCTTTTTGTGTGTTGCTTATTTTCGGCGCTGGCGTGGTCAAGTCATCCGGAAATGAATCCGGACCAGGCAGAACGTCTGGAGTACCTCGAGGCGTTCAACAACGCTCCAGAATACCTGGATGCGTCGATTGACCGGGAGACTGCTCGACGGCAACTCGCCAGACAGTGTGCAGACGTGGACGACTGCATCGACTATGTAGCGGGGAACCTCGAAGACGTGCGCGTTGCTATTCCGGACAACAGTGAATACTGGAACAAATTCTGGATGGTGCTGCGGTACCCTCCGGCCACCGAAGCCTGGAGTGAGATGCTCGAGATGACTCGTGTCTTCCAGGCGAACCGCGAGTGGCCGCTGTTGCTCATTGCCCAGGCGGATGTCATGTCGACCAGCAAAGCCGTGGAGCTTTTTTCACATACGCGGAACTGGGTGGAAGCTGCCACTTCATTCGCAGACATGATGAACGGGTTAGCCCTGTACACGGAAACGCTGAACGTTATGCCGTATTTCCTGGCGCATGCGGGCGAGCGCGACCTTGCTGAAGCGCGCCGCGGTCTGGATGAACCGTTTGCGACATCCATCAGAGCGGCTGCGGAAGGTGAAATCGCCTTTTTTGAGCATGCAGTCCGGACTGCCCCGGCGGACGTTGATGTGAGGTTCGAATTGGGCGGCAAACCCGAAGATTATGTGCGGGAACTACGCCTGGTCGCCTCCAACGTGGCCCGGGAAAGTGAGATGACTGTCGCAGGCTACTGGGGCTCAGCGCATGAGGCCGTGGCTGAGCCGCTCTATACCAACGTTACCCGCATGCAGTTTGGTAACTACGTGAATATGATGCATGTTACGCGGTTGCGCCTGTATCTGCTGCGTGCACTGGCTGGTGTTTATGCCGGAGGGGAGGGGCTCACAGGTCCACTGGCCCCGCCCCCGCCGCTCTGGCAATGGCAGCTGGAATCCGACCCGGAACAACTGTGCCTGATCCCTGCTGCGGTTCACCCGGACCGGCTTGATAAACCCAGCGAAAAATTCTGTGCGCCTTACTTCGGGGTCTCACCGCTTACCGGCGTTATCGCGGCGAAATCACAAGCGTCATCCGGTCCGTGTCGATAACTTCAACCAGCGTGCCCACTGGCAGATCGGTATCCGCGCTGACTGTCCATAGGGTGTCGCCAATCTGAACTTTTGCCGTACCGAGTTTCACTTCCTTGTCGAGCTCGAACTGATGTCCAATCAGGCGCGACGCGCGTCGGTTGAGCAGCGGACGCCCCCGGTTTTCGAGTTCGTCCCGGAAGAGCCGGAAGTAGACAAACGTTGCCGACATGGCGCTGACCACGTAGAGCAGGAGCTGTGTACCTGCCCCGATGTCCGGCCACACCCAGAGCACCAGGCCCATGGCAAGGGCAGCAATTGCTGCCCCTATCAGAAATCCGGCTGTTCCGAGTACTTCCGCGACCAGGAGTAACAGTCCAAACGTCAACCAGTGATACATCGTAATGTTGGTAAAAATTTCCATGTGAGTTTCCTCAGGCCTGATTCGCTGGAGAGCCGTTCGCCGCGACATCTTTGGCGATGTCCGCGATACCGGCGATTGAGCCGATGACGCTCGATGCCTCCAGGGGAATCATCATGACCTTGTTGTTGTTCGACTCAGCGAGCTTCCCAAGCGCATCAACGTATTTCTGGGCGATGAAGTAGTTGATCGCGCGCGGGTCTCCCGAGGCGATTGCGTTGGACACCGCCGCGGTGGCGCTGGCTTCCGCTTCAGCGAGACGTTCCCGGGCTTCTGCTTCCCGTCTTGCGGCTTCGAGTTCGCCTTCGGCACGCAGGATGTCCGATTCCTTGTTACCTTCGGCTACCTTGATCGCCGCTTCACGCTCGCCTTCCGCTTCCAGAATCTGGGCACGTTTTTCACGCTCGGCTTTCATCTGCCGGGCCATGGCGTCCACGAGGTCCGTTGGTGGGGAAATGTCACGGATTTCGACCCGGGTCACCTTGACACCCCAGGGGTCTGTTGCGTCGTCGACCTTCTCCAGGAGTTCGGTATTGATGCGATCCCGGTTCGACAGCATCTCGTCGAGTTCCATGGCACCGAGCACAGCCCGGATGTTGGTCATGACGAGGTTCTGCATGGCGCGGACGAGATCGTTGACCTCATAGGCTGCCTTGACGGGTTCGAGGATCTGGTAAAAACAGACGGCATCCGTTTGTACCTGCGCGTTGTCGGAAGAGATGACTTCCTGGGGCGGGATATCGAGTACCTGTTCCATCAGGTTCTGCTTGTGACCGACCCTGTCCATGATCGGGACAATGAAGTGAAGACCGGGATTCAGGGTCCTGAGGTATTTACCCCAGCGTTCCACGGTCCAGCCGTAGCCCTGTGGAACAGATTTGATCCCGGTGATGATGATGGCAAAGGCCAATACGACCAGCGCCATGAAAGTGAGAGATTCAAACATGTGAGCTCCTCTTATCGTTAGAAAGCACAGTTAGCAATCTGTCCAAGACATATGTCACTCAAAAAAGACATATATTGCTTAAAACAGACGCATAAATAATGCCCTTCGCGTTAGAAAAAGTCAACAAAAGTTGAAAAAAAGCGACATATGTAAATAATAACGCCCGAATTACTCAAAACAGGTGGCTGACTGATGGCCAAAATGTTCGATTCGCCTGCGATGCGGGAAACGCTGCGCCGCATCGTGCGTTCGCGTATGGCGTTCAAGGGGATGGAGTACAAAGACCTCGCCGCGGCGCTGGAAGACCTCGGGGTACACCAGAATGAAAGCAACCTTCGCTCCAAGGTGAACAACGGGTCCCTGGGCGCGCAACTGTTCGTCTATATACTGATGGCCATGGATATGAAGTCACTGGAGCTTGAGCAGGTGCATGAAGTATTGAACGAGGTGCAGTCGCAGGCACCCGAAGGTGGAGAAGCAGCAGTATGAGTCTGAAAGTTATCGGCGCCGGCTGGGGCAGAACCGGCACACTGTCCCTGAAATACGCACTGGAAAAACTCGGCTTCGATAAGTGTTATCACATGATGGAAGTTCAGCTGAACCCGGGGCACGCGGAACGCTGGATAGCCGCTCACGAGGGTGAGCCGGTGGACTGGGAAGATCTTTTTGACGGTTATCAGGCTGCGGTGGACTGGCCCACCTGTAACTTCTGGGAAGCGCAGATGGAGGTGTTTCCTGACGCCAAAGTGCTCTTGTCCCGCCGGGAACCCGAGGGCTGGTACAAGAGCATCATGAACACCATCTGGCCAAGTTCCCAGGCGAACGCCAAAAAGGATCATCCGGCCGCAAAGATCGGCTCACAGCTCGCGTACGATCTGATCTGGGACGGCATATTCGATCGGCGCATGGATGACAAAGACTGGGTGATTGCGAAGTATCTCGAACACAACCAGCGTGTGATCGACACGGTCCCCGCCGACAAGCTCCTGGTTTACGAGCCGGGTCAGGGGTGGGAGCCGCTGTGTACGTTCTTCGATCTCCCTGTTCCTGACGAGCCTTATCCGCGGGTCAATACGACGGAGGACTTCAAGGACCGCTGGCGTCAGATTGACGAAGAAGCCAAACGCAGACACCAGTAGCGATCACCGCCCCGGCAAACTGGGCAAGCACGAACGAGGGGATGTCTACAGGGGCAATACCGGAAAAGGTATCACTGAAACCCCGGGCAATCGTGACTGCCGGATTGGCAAACGAAGTCGAAGCGGTGAACCAGTAGCCGGCGGTGATGTAGAGGCCGACGCCTGCCGGGACCGCGTCCGGTTTGAATTTCACGATCATGAATATCGTGCTGACGAGCCCGAACGTTGCGACACCTTCGGCGATCCATTGACCGGTGCCGGTCCGGGTTGTCGTGGACCATTGCAGGAGGTCCATATCGAACATGGCGTGAGCGACAACCATGCCAGCCAGACCGCCTGCGACCTGGACGAGCCAGTAAAGCCCGGCTTCAGTGCCTGTGATGTCTTTGCGCAGCAGAAAAGCCAGGGTGACCGCAGGGTTGAAGTGAGCGCCGCTGACCGGGCCGAACATCGTGATGATGACGTACAGAATGGCGCCCGTTGCGATGGTGTTGCCGAGGAGCGCAATACCCGTATTCTGGGGTGACAACGTTTCAGCCATGATGCCGGAACCGACCACCGTCGCCAGCAAAAACGCAGTGCCGAGAGCTTCAGCTGCGAGCTTTCGCGAAAGCGGTGTTTTCATCAGCAGCAGTCCTCGTCAGCACAGCATTCTTTGGTCAGATAGCCCATCAGATCCGTCATCACGCCAAAATTGGCACAGCAGCGTAACACCCGACCTTCACGGGTTTGTGACACCAACTGGCGTTCAACCAGGTGGCGAATATGGTGTGAGAGAGTTGAGCCCGGGATCTCGAGCTCACCCTGTAGCTGTCCCACAGGCATCCCGGTGGTTCCAGCCCGCACCAGACGGCGGAAAATCTCCAGGCGGGTTGGGTTCCCGAGGCTTTCGAGGCATTGAGCGGCTGTTTCTGTCTGCATGATGCATCCTCGATTTTTATTATTTCTATAAATCTAGAAATAACGAAATATTATAGGCAATTGTTTGCGGGTTAATCTATTATATTTCCATTATCTTGGAAATATTATTGAAGGAGATCCCATGCGTTTACAACTGGCCCTGAATGTCACTGACCTCGAAGGCTCCATTGAATACTACAGCCGTTTGTTCGGCGTGGATGTCGCGAAGCGCAAACCCGGCTATGCCAACTTCGAGGTGGCAGAACCTCCGCTGAAGCTTGTGCTCTTCGAAACCGAAGACGGCAGTGACCGGCTGAATCACCTTGGTGTTGAGGTGTTTGACGATGCAATTATCGCTGAGACTGCGGATCGCCAGTCAGCCGCCGGTCTGGAGGTGACGCGGACGGAAAACGAGGGCTGCTGTTTTGCCAGTCAGAACAAAGCGATCAGTTATGCACCGGACGGCACGATGTGGGAGTGGTATCGCAAGCTCGAGGACCTGGAGAATTTTGCGTCGAACGAACCTCAGAAAGAGATGACCTGCTGTTAGTATGAAACCATGAGTGAAGACAGGTTTGAGGTTGACATGACACTCGATACAGATAGAGCGCACGCAATCGATAGCGCGGTCTGGATGATAGGAGGAGCAGAACGGACGCTCACCCCGTTCGCCATGGATGAAACATTCTGGCCCAGAATGATGGCTGGAGAGATCCCGGGCGACGGGCTGATCAGCTTTTACTATCTGGACAGCAGGTTTCCGAGCAAGGAGATGCATCCCAAAGGCGACGAGCTCTTTATCCTGCATGAGGGTGAGGCCATCGTGTATCTCGAAGGTCCCGATGGCGACACCCCCCACACACTTAAGGCGCGTGAAACACTACTCATTCCCAAAGGGGTGTGGCACTGGGCGGAACCGGTCACGCCGGGCTGGCTGACCGTGATTACCTTTGGCGAAGGCACGGAGCATAAAGACTGATCAGAACCTGTATCTCATGCTCACACCCGCGGTACGCGGTCTGGTAAAGGATCGTGCCAGTGAACCCGGCACGCCGGTCAGCGAGCCTACATCGAATACGGTTGTAATTCCCTCTTCATCGGTCAGGTTGTTAAGAAACGCGAGCACGTCCACGTTCTCGCCTTGCCAGCCTAGCCGGACGTTGACTTCTGTTCGACCATCTATCTCGATGTTGTTGTCGAAGTTGTAGTAGTAGTCGCCGCTGTGTTGCGCCTCTACACGACCGCTCCAGTTCCCACCCTGATAGCTGATGCCCACTGTCATGGTCTCATCCGGCGTTCTCTCTACGGTTTTGTCGCTCGCATCCACGCCGTTGAAAAGTGAGCCGCTTTTGTATTCGGCATCGGTTGTGCCATATGCCACGTCAAACGACCAGTTATCGGTAATCTCATATGTGGCTTCCAGCTCCACACCTTCGCTGGTTGCGCCTTTGAGGTTGCCCGCGGTGTACAGTGCGCCTGCGGCCAGGGTGTAAGTGTGGATATCTTCAATGTCCATATGAAAGATGCTGGCGGTCAGACTCAGTTTTTCAAAATCGCCTTTGTAGCCCACCTCAATGCTTTCGTTGTACTGCGGCTTGAAGTATGTGTCATCAGCACTGCCACTGGGGTTCGTCTGGAAATCGTTATGCCCGCCTTCCAGGAACCCCTCGGTGTAACTGGCAAAGAGTGTATTGTTCGCATTGATGATGTAAGACACGCCGAACTTGGGTAAAACAGCGCTTTCGTCTTCAGACCCTCGACTCACGTCGTTAATCTCCGGCACGCCGAATGCGGGGTTGGCGGCCTGGAAATAACGGGTGTTGGTCGAGTATTCCTGCTCCTGCACACGGAGACCGGCGGTAATTTCCCAGGTTTCGTTGATCCGCCAGTTGATCTGTCCAAACACCGCTGTTGTGTCTTCCTCGTGTTTGCCCTGAGAGTTCGCGAGCGGGAACCCGGCGAAGCGATAACCGTTGTTGCCGATATCCCTCTCCTGGTTACCCAGGAAGGCGCCTACTACCCACTTGATATCGGAGTTGTCCGACACAAGGCGAATCTCCCCGTCGGTATAACCCTGCTCCTGATCCTCAAAACACTCGATGCTTACGAAACTGGAATAGTCGCATTCGTAAATGCCGTCCCAGGTGGTTTCACGGTTAGTGATCTGGCCTTCAATGCGTATGTTCCCCAGTTCGCGCGAATACTTGATGGTCTGGCTGTCCGTTTCTCTCTTGCGCACGGTTTCCGTGTTGTAGTCCAGATCGTCAGGCGCTGAAACGGAATTCACCAGCGCGGCAGGGACGACGTCGTTGCGTCCATAACCAGTCTCTTCCTCATGGCGATTCAACTGCAGCGTCAGCCTGCTGACCTCATCGGGAAAGAAATCGAGTTGCACAAGGTAGTTTTCGGCTTCGGAGCGGTCGTCATTCACGTTGGAAACACCCCTGTTCAGGTACTCCGCAACGCCATCGTAGTTACGCTTACGGGCCACAACTTTGCCGTAGAGCTTCTCCTTAACCAGCGGGCCACTGACAATCGCACTGACATCGTATGTACCGTGCTCTGCCGCTTCTGCATAAAACTCGCCGCCGAACGTATCGTTTGCCTGCTTGGTAATGACGTTGATCACACCACCCATGGCGCCCTTGCCATGAACGGTGCCGGAGGGACCGTGGACAATTTCGATACGCTCGACGTTTTTCATGTCGACGAACATCGTGCGGCGATCCTGCTGCGCGATGCCATCAACGTAGATGATGACCGGATTATTACCTTTGAATATTGAAGAGTTCAGGCCCCGGTAGTTCCAGTCCGTCACGCCGGAATAGAACGAGCCATTGACGGTATTAGGCAGAACCTTTGTGATTGCATCGATGCTGTCGATACCTTTGTTGCGTATGTCGTCGGCGGTAACCACCGTAACGGCAGACGATGATGTCTGCAGGTTCTCGCTCAGCTTATTCGCGGTGACAACCATCTCCTCCACTGTGCCTTGCTCAGCTGCCTGCACCTGTATCAGTGTTGCTGAAGCTGAAACCAGCAGCAGAAAAATCCTTTTAAAGTAAGAAATCACCAGAGCTCCCCTTCTTTTCGTGATGTTATAACGTAACATTTGTAGCTGGCTTTAGCCTAACCGATCCCGCTCTATTTGTAAATGAGACTCATTCTCATATAAGGTAGTATGCGGAACGGACAGGTAGGACAAAGATGAATTCAGGAGGCGCTTATGAGTGAAGGCCTAAAAGTTTCGGGTCTCACAAAAACATACGGCAACGGCGTCAGAGCGCTCATCGATGTGAATCTGGAGGTCAGGCCGGGTCTGTACGGATTGCTCGGTCCCAATGGCGCCGGGAAAAGCACCTTGATGCGCACGCTGGCCACGCTGCAGAAACCGGATGCAGGCACGATTCACCTGGATGGCGTGGACGTGCTGGCTGACCCGGAGCATTTGCGCTGGCGCCTCGGCTACCTGCCACAGCAGATTGGAGCTTATCCAGGCGTCAGTGGCCGCGGTTTACTGGAACGATTCGCGTGGCTCAAAGGTCGCACGGATAAGAAAGAGCGTCTGAACGAAGTCGACTTCCTCCTGGACAAAGTGAATCTCAGCGATGCAGCACATCGTGCAGTTTCGCAATATTCCGGCGGCATGCTCCGACGTTTCGGTATCGCCATGGCGCTGGTCGGCTCTCCCCGCCTCTTGATTGTGGATGAACCAACGGCGGGTCTGGATCCGATGGAGCGAAACCGCTTTCATCGCGTGCTTGCTGACGTTGCCAGTAATGCAGTGGTGTTGCTCTCTACCCATATCGTTGAAGATGTCGAAAACCTGTGCAAACAGCTCTCCATCATGGCGGGCGGTCGCATTGTCGCCGCCGGTTCGCCCACCGATCTGACAGAGCCCCTGCGAGGCAGACTGTGGTCTAAAATTGTTCCCAACGACGCTGCCATACCGCAGGGCACACTCAGAGTGTTGGCTGCACCTGACGGTCTGCAGGTTATTCTGGATCGCGCCGAGTCTCCCAGCGAAGGTTACCAACCTTATGCCCCAACGCTGGAAGACGCCTACCACAAAGCCCTGGAAGGCCAGGAACAGAGCGCAGAGGACGAAGCCGCGTGAGCTGGCGAACGTATCTCATTGAGACCTGGCACGAGATACGGGCAGGGATGCGCGGGCCACTGTTCCCGGTGGCGAGTGTCGGTCTGACGATCTATCTCCTCCTGGTCCTGTCCAGCGCGGAAAACATGCAGTCCATGGGGGCCGCCGGCGTTCCTCGCAACAGCGGCCATCTGGTTTACATGATGTCTTCAGGTATGTCCCTCTGGCTGCTGTTTATCTGGGCCTGGGTATTCGCCCAGGTTGTATTCAGGGATCGGCAGGTGAATCTGCATGAAAACGTCCTGAGTGCGCCTGTATCGTTGCGTGGCCTCTTTATTGCTCGCTATCTGGGTGCCTCTGTAGTCGCCCTGCTGCTGGGAGCGATTCTGCCTTTCGGCATGCTTCTCGTCCCAGTTCTAGGCTGGTTGGGTACTGTCCCACAGGAATTGATCGGCGCGACGCCGTGGTCTGCAACTGTGCACAGTTTTTTCCTGTTCATGGTGCCGCAGACGTTCGGTACCGGTGCGCTGTTTATCTGCGTGACAATCTGGATGCGAACCATTGCGGCGCCGTTCCTGCTGGCTGCCCTGTACATGGTGGTCTGGATGATCGGCATGATCGTGTTGCGCGAAGGGGGCGTCAGCGATTTCTGGGCCACGGTGTTCGATCCCACGGGGTTTGCTGAAACCGAACTGCAGAGCTTCAGCTGGACCCCGGAAGAGAAGATCAGCCGACCACTCGATCATTCCCCGGCCCTGATACTCAACCGGGTCTTCTGGTGCCTGCTGCCCATTTTTGCCCTCGCCTTTCTACTGCTTCGGGTTGATCGCGAACGCCTGGTTCTGGAGAGGAGTAAACCCGTCAAAGCGACAAGCAAGTTGCGTGCGGTTACCGGGATTCTGCAGCCAGGGCCGTTGGGTAAACCCTCCTGGCTGGCGACCACGTTCACCGAGGCTGGCTGGCACATCAAGCAATCTTTTGCCAATTGGGGTTTGCTGCTGGGGCTCGGCATACTCACCGCCATCGGCATTGGCGGCTCGTTCTCTCACCTGTTACAGCACGGCGACGGCCCGATATTGCCACGCTGGCAGTTTCTGATGCCATTCATGGGTGAGTTCTTCTTCCTCTTTATGCTCTTCATGACCGCGGGTTTTGTCGGTTCCCTCTCGAGGCGCGATATGCGGCCCGGGTTCGACGAGATGATCGACACGTCTTCAGCCCCGGACGGAACGCGCGCCGTCGGGCGGGCCATGGCCGCCGTTGTTCTCACAATTGCGATTACCCTGTCCCCCGCCCTAGGTGCCCTCATCGTCAGCGGTATCGGTGCGCCCGGATTCAGCGTGATGCATCCCCTGATGTACCAGCTCCTGGCGATGACACCGGCGTTGCTGGAAGTTTGCGCCATCACGCTCCTGGTTCATGCGCTGATCCGCCATACAGGCACCGCCTACGCCGTTTCGATGATCCTCGGCTTCATCGCCATCGTGAACCACGAGCTCAATCTGATCTCGTATCCACCCGCGCAACTGGTGATGCCGCCGCACCTGGCAATTTCCGCTATCAGCGGATGGGAACCGTGGCTGGCCGGTCTGCTGGCCCTGGATATGCTGAAAATCGGCGTCCTGATCGCATTGGTTGGCGTCAGCTGGATGGTCTGGCCAAGAGGGAAAGATCTGACCCTGGCCACGCGCTGGCAGATGGCAGGTCAGCGTTTGTTCAGAGGTGCCGGTGCAATGACCGTCGCTGGCACAGTCACGATCGGTGTAGCCAGCGTCCTGCTCTACGACCGTCTGGTCACCGAGGGGGAGTATGAGTCCTTGTTTGCCGAGCAGGATGAAAATGCGGCATGGGAGCAGCGTTGGTGGCAAGCAGACAGCGGCTTCTCTCTCTCCGGAGGCGAGGTACGGATCAGCGTTTCGCCTCAGTCACGCCTGGTTGAGGCTGAAATCCGCTATCGGAATGTCGTGGCCCCCGGTGGCAACCTGTTGGGTGAACTGCCCCACGGCGCAGGCATAGACACGGCACGGGTCGATGGTGAAATGGTGGCAGCCGAAACAGCATATGATCAGTTTGCTTTGCCCCTGGGCAGCTGCGCAGAAACGGGATGTGACGTAACCCTGGACATAAGCCTGCACCTGAAGGGCTGGGCGTTGGAACATCAATCCTGGCTGCGGTCTTCCGGGGTATGGCTTAGAGCGGAAGATGTGCTGCCGACGCTCGGTCTCGATCCTGATCGTCGACTGAAAGCCCCACTCGATCGCCGCACTCATGGGTTGGACGAGCAATCAACCGAGCTTGAGACGACAGCCCTGGCAGCGACCGGAGGTGTCGCGCCCGAAGGCGATTGGCAATGGCAGGTTGAGTTTGAGCAACCCGGCAACCAGAGCCGGCAACAGGGTCAGTTCTCAGGGCCGCTGAATTTTGCTGTGGTCTGGACTCCGGAATCGTCGATCTCCGGGAGTGGCAGCGCACCCGCCATATGGCATTCGGATGCGCACACGCAGGTCGCTATCGAAATCCGTGAAGATCTGACGAACATGCAGCAGTGCGTGGATGATCTCCTCGGCGCCAGCCCACAAGTAAACGACGTCGTTCAGATCCCCCGTGAGCTGGGTGAGGTCAGGCTCTACGATGGGCTCCTTTGGCTCCCTGAGGACCTGGGCTGGGATGTCACCGCCGAGGGTTTTGGGCGTGAGCTACGCCGTACACGAATTGCCTCCGCCCTGGCACGGGCTTCCCTGGAAAGGCGCATCCGCCTTCGAGACGAACCGGGAGCACAGTGGCTGATACAGGGTGTTTCGGGATGGGCAGGCCTGGAGTGTCTTCGACAACGGCAGGGCGAGCAGATCTGGGTCGCGATGATGGAACGCCACAGCAGCGACCTCGCTGAGGAAGTGGGTACGTTGGAGTATCCCGTCGAACGGGTCTCACACGCCGGTGATGTCGACTGGATGCACCACTACACGCCGCTGGCGGTGCAGGCCTGGGCTGCACGAATAGGTAACGAGGGTCTGCGGCAACAACTGAATCTGTTGATCGATCACGTCAATCAGGGAGTGGACGTCGCGTCAGCGCTGGTTCAGGTCACCAGCCCTCAATTCAGCCAACAGATGTTAGGCATGCCACTCGCCTCAGACATAGCAGTGATCGCTGACAGGAACGGTCAACCCGAGGTCAAAGCCAGGCGCTGGCAATGGGATCAAGGAGGGTGGCAACCGCTGCAGGAACCCGAACTGGTTGTGCACAAACACAGTCGATCTCATGAGGGTAGCGTATTGACACTTGAGCAGTTTCCTCAGTCCGCTTCAACAGCACACGAAATCATTGCGCTGGACAGCTGGCCTTCGGCAGAACGCACGCCTACGGACAACTATTGGCAACCAGAAGCCAGCCCAGGCTATTCACCGGATTCCGGTGGTGGATAGTGTATGCCCGGGATGCCGGCCTCCAGCGCCTGGTACCAGTCCGGGCGCGACTGCACCGGTTCGTATTTCGTAGGTACCATCGGAGCGTCTGCGTTCCACGCGTGATGAATGGGCGGTATCTGAAACGTGCCGCTCCCGGCGTTGGTTCCGCCGTCGACAAGCAGGTCCACGCCCGTGATGTAGCTTGCCAGATCGGAAGCCAGAAACATGACCGCGTTGGTGACTTCCCGGGCTTCGCCAACACGGCGCATCGGTGTGCGGCTGGCGATCCAGCGATCCATGCCGAGCGCCTCCAGCATGGGGCGGGTCATTTCAGTGACGATAAATCCCGGCGAAACTGAATTTACACGCACACCACGATCCGCCCACTCGACGCCAAGCTGGGTTGTCATGTTGAGAAGCCCACCTTTAGCAGCCGAGTAAGCAATGATGCCGTTTTCGTTGCCGCCGCTGGCGAGGATCGAACAGATGTTGACGATTGAGCCGCTCCCGTGTTCCAGCATGTGACGGCCGCACTCACGGGCAAAGTAGAACGCCCCTGCGAGGTCCACAGCCAGGATCTGGTTGAACGTTTCGCTGTCGTACTGTTCCGCACCGAGCCCCCGGGGATCGGCAATTCCCGCGTTGTTGATGAGCACATCGATCCGGCCCCGCTCTTCGATACCTTGGCCAATTACCTTCAGCACGTCACTCTCGACTGACACGTCCCCACACGCGACTGTGACGCGGGCACCTTTCGATCGACACTGTTCAGCGACAGTCTGCAGCAGGTCCTCGGATCTGGCTGTCAGTATCAGATCAGCTCCGGCGTCCGCAAAACTGTAGGCGAACTGTTCGCCGAGACCGTAAGATGCGCCTGTGATGAGGACAACTTTGCCGTTGAAATCAAACATGATGTTCCTTCTGCGAGTGTGGAGAGAGGCAGGTAGCGGATGATTCCAGAAAACATAGGTGAGGTCAGCACGTCCTGGCTGAGCGATGTCATGGGAGATGAGGTCCAGGATATGGACGTCACCCAGATTGGCCAGGGAGTCGGCATCATGGGTGATATCTACCGTGTTGGCCTGACCGGCGGGACAGGGCTCCCGGAAAGTGTCGTGGTCAAGTTGCCGTCTTCGTTCGAAGAGAACCGCGCCCAGGGCGTTGCGCTCGGCATGTTCGAAGCGGAAGTCAGGTTCTATAACGAGCTGGCGCACGCTGTTAGCGTGGGTCTGCCGCAGGTCTATCACGCGGACATCCAGCCGGGCACTGCCGAGTTTGTCATTGTCATGGAAGACCTGAGCCGTCTGCGCATGGTGGAACAGAGTCAGGGCATGTCTGTCGAAGAAGCCCGGGCGGCTGTGCGGGTTCTGGCCCATGTGCACGCAGCCTGGTGGGATAAAGCGCAGGATCCGTCTCTCGAATGGATCCCAACCATGACCGGGCCACGGATTGAGTTTGTGGATCAGCTGCTACAACAGATCCTGCCGGTTTTTCTGGAAGGCTTTGCGAAATACCTGCCCGATGGTGGGGTGGAGATCTACGAGAAGTTTGCCGGTAACTACCTCAACATCAACACAGTTCTGGCGGGACGCAGCCCCTGGACACTCGTACACCAGGACTACCGGGTCGAGAACCTGCTGTTTGGTCCACCGGGTTCCGGGGAAGTGGTTGTCCTCGACTGGCAGGGTATCGGTCGTGGGCCGGGTGGCTATGATCTCGCCTATATTCTGGGGGGTTCGATGTCGCCTGGGACTCGCCGCGAGCACGAGCGAGAGCTTGTAGAGAGCTATCACTCTCAGTTGAGGGAGCTGGGGATCAACGGATATTCCGCGGACCAGCTATGGGACGATTATGGGCATGCCCAGCTCATGGGTGGGCTGGCAACGGCCATGGTGGTTGGTGGCGGGATGGATCTCTCCAACGAACGAGGTGTCGAGCTGATCGCCACGATGGCCTCGAGGCATGTCGCGGCGGCGATGGATCACGATGGGTTAAAGCGCCTGGACGCGCTCTGATCAGGGCTGCCCCTTATTCGTGATGGCAAGCATCTGCTCGATCGCCGTCAACTCGTAACCTGCATGCAGCCTGGACCGCTCAGCCAGATCCCGGACTTCGTCCAGGCTGAACCACCTGAGATCAATCAACTCCATCTCGTCGTAATCGCTGATGAGGTACGTGCTGTGGGTACCGTAGACCATGTGGTCGGCGCGTTTGTAGTGGAATGGCCCAATCTCGGTGAGATGTTCAAATGTGGTGCGTAACTCTTCTTTGAGCTCCCGCCGCAAAGCGTCAGCGGCATGTTCGCCTCGCTCGATCCGTCCTCCGAGGAGTCCCCATTTCCGGTTATGCGGGGTCCGCCAGAAGGACGAATGCACGGCGAGCAGGAACTGGTCCTGGTGCTGGATCACCGCTCTTGCGGTACGAAACGGGGACTTCACGACGCGGGGGCAGGTACCGGGCCGCCGAACATCAGGACGAAGAGGATGGATGTGGTTGCCAGGACAATCGATGCGATGAATCCCACCAGGACAGCACGCCAGTTGCTGTAGTACTTGCCACCCATTTCCTCATAGGTGGCGAACATGGGGCCCTGCAGTTTCTGGGTGAGGAGAAGGACAAGCAAAACCTGGCCAATCGTGAGCAAGATTGCAAGCTGTGGTGTGTTGAAGAGTGTCGCCTGGGCGATGACAAGACAGATGACGAGGATAATGCTCCCGTAAAGCGCCTGCATCCCGAACCTGCGTTTGCCGAGCGCCGCATAATTGACTGCGAGCATGTAGCCCCCCGCCAGGGCCGAACCCAGGAACGTGGCAATGCCGATTGCTGTCAGGGAATAAAGAGGGGGGAGTTTGTTATTCACAGCTGATCTTGGGTTTACGCTGGTAGTGCAGGGTGGCCTGCTCGAAAGCATGGGCGATTCTGAGGAGATCCAGATCTCCTCTCGGTTTACCGACAATCTGCAGCCCGACGGGTAAGCCGTCTTCGGTAAATCCACCGGGAACCGAGATGGCCGGGCACGACGTCACTGTGATGGCGCAGCAGACGGTCATCCAGTCGATGTAGGTTGGCAACGTCTGACCGTTGATCGTTTTGACCCAGTCTGTGGTGGTATCGAAGGCAGGTACCTGCGCCGCTGGGAGGATAAGCGCGTCGTATTGATCGAAAAACCGGACAATGTTCGCGTACAGACGGGTCCGTTCGAGCTCGGAATCCAGAACCTCATCGCTGGAGAGCTCGAATCCTTTTTCGATGTTCCAGATGGCGGTGTCTTTGGCGTGATCCCTCCAGTCGGGAATTGTCCGGTCAAGGGAGCGGCCCAGCGTGGCGAGACCGGCTGCGCGCTGGGTCTGAAATACGTCCATTGCGGTCTTGAGGTCCGGTTCGGCCGCGGTGACCTCAGCACCCAGTTTTTCGAAGACAGTGGCGCAATCGGCAATCACCGCTGACACCTCCGGTGCAATCGGCAGACCGCCCAGATCCGCGCTGTGCGCGATCCGGCATCCGGAAAGATCCTCGGGCGGCACGAGCGCATCGAGGAAAGTCTCACCAGGTTCAGGCAGGGTGATGGGGTCAGGGGTGTAAGGACCCGCCTGGATTGAAAAAAGAAGGGTTGTATCCGCCACCGTTCGCGCCATGGGACCGGTGGTGGCAAGGCGGCCGAACCAGCCGAACCCGCGGTTAGCCGGAACGCGACCAATCGAGGGCCGGAAACCGACAACGTTGCAGAAGCTTGCGGGATTGCGCAGAGAACCGCCCATATCGCTGCCGTCAGCCAGTGGCAGCATACCGGTCGCGAGCGCAACGGCTGCTCCGCCGCTGCTGCCGCCGGGTGTTTTCTCGGGATCATAGGGGTTGAGCGTGGCCCCAAACAGTGAGTTGAAGGTGTTCGATCCGAGACCAAACTCCGGCATGTTCGATTTACCGATGAATAAAGCCCCGGCACGACGCATCCGCGCGACGAGTTCTTCGTCCTCACTGGCAACCTGGTTGGCCCAGGGTCCAAATCCCCAGGTGGTTGGGAAACCGGCCACATCGACCGCATCTTTCGGCGCCATCGGCAGACCGTGCAGCGGTCCGCGTTCAGCCACGGGGACATCGTCAGCGGCCTGGGCGAGTTCCAACGCAGATGCCCGTGGCAGCAGGTTCACTAGAGCATTCACCTGCCCATTCACCGCTTCGATGCGGTCGTAAACCTCGTTCATTACACGAACAGCAGTCAGATCTCCGCGCTGGAGATCTCTGCACAGCTCAATTGCACTTTGCCACTTCACAACAGACAAGCGTACGCGAGTGGTTGCGTTCGTGCCAGATAGTCGCCTAGGGTAGGCCAACGTCACTGTATGTGAGGGTGCATGCCCGAACCACAGCGGTCGTCGGAAATCGACTGGCCGATCTTTACCGGCAGCTTTACCCTGCTTGTTGCCTTTGTTTTACCGTTGGCCCTCTACCCTGAAGAAGGACGTGTCCTGCTCGCCGGAGCATTCGATGTCCTCACCCACAACCTGGGTGTCGTTTACATATTGGTCGGGATAGCGGCGCTCATCTTCCTCTTGTGGCTTGCCTGGGGTCCGCACCGGCACATCGTGTTTGCGCGGGAGCCCGGACCACCGCAGTTTTCGACGATCAGCTGGAGTGCCATGTTGTTCTGTGGCGGCATTGGCACGAGCGTTCTTTACTGGGGGACGGTGGAATGGGCGCACTACTACATGGCGCCTCCTTTTTCGGTGGACCCGGAAACACCTCTGGCCCTGCGCTGGGCTGTGAGTTATCCCGTGTTTCACTGGGGTCTCATCGGCTGGGCGTTTTACTGCCTGCCCGGCATCGCAATGGGTTATGCGTACTACCAGCGGGGCGCCAACACGCTGCGTCTGTCGGAAGCCTGTACAGAGCTTCTGCCGGCGCGGTCTCACCCGATCCTGATCCCTGTGATCGATCTGATCTTCGTGGTTGGGTTGATTGGCGCGTGCAGCACCGGGATTGGTCTCGCGGTGCCGTTGATTGGGACGCTTGTCAGCGACCTGGTTGGTCTGCCCGAGGAGGAACTGGGATTTGGGCTCGACATAGCGGTCATCGTGACCATCACCGCTCTTTTCTCAGCCAGCGCGTGGCTGGGCCTGGAGAAAGGCATCAAGCGGCTCAGCAACATCAATATCGGGCTTGCGTTCCTGCTGGTCGCATTTGTGTTTGCGGTGGGTCCAACCCTATTCATTGTTGAACTCAGCGTGGAAGCGATGGGTCACCTCGTTCAGAACTTCATCCGCATGAGCACATGGACAGACCCTCAACAGACAGGCACGTTTGTCGAAACCTGGACAGTCTTCTACTGGGCGTGGTGGCTTGCACTGGGCCCGTTCATGGGCATTTTTATCGCCAAGATCAGCCGCGGGCGCACCATGCAGCAGGTGATCATGGGGTGCCTCGGGTACGGGACGCTTGGATGTACGGTCTTTTTCCTGGTGCTTGGGAATTACGCTGCTTTCCTGCAACTCGAAGCGGTTGTGGATGTGCTGGGTCTCGTAGAGGAAGCCGGCCCACCGCAAGCCATTGTTGCCGTGCTGCAGACACTGCCGGGATCCACCTGGGTAATGGTCGGATTCACAATCATTGCGGTGATCTTCGCGGCCACCAGCTACGACTCGGCGTCATATACCATCGCCACCACCGCAACCCGAAACCTGGCTGAGGACGAACATCCGGGGCGCGTGCACCGCGTCTTCTGGGCATGCCTCCTGGGCTTTTTACCGATCACGCTGATTTACATGGGTGGGTTGCGACCGCTGCAATCTGCGGTAACCCTCGCGTCCGTCCCCCTGCTCATTATCTTTGTACTGATGTCGTGGGTGCTGTGGCGGACATTACCTGTCAGGAACGATGGGCCTGTCCGGAAAGAGGTGGTAGAACCGTCTACCAGATCATAACGTCCAAAAGGAGAAATGACGGTGCAATATCTGCTGTTGATCTACGAAGCTGAGGAGATCTGGGAAAACAAGAGTGACGAGGAGAAGCAGGCTGTGCTTGCCCGGCACCGCTCCCTCAATGAAAAGATGGATTCCAGAGGTGTCGAGCACACCGGGCAGCCGCTGATGCCGACCGCCACCGCGGTCAGTCTCAGCAACCGGGGCGGGCAGTTGCACGTCTCGGACGGACCGTTTGCAGAAACCAAGGAGCAGCTTGCCGGTTTCTACCTGGTTGACGTGGAAACCCATGAGGAAGCGCTGGAGTATGCGGCCCTCATACCGACGGTCGACTGGGGAACCATTGAGGTGCGGCCAATAGCCAACCATATGGATGAGCACTGATCTCGGCCCAATCCTGAAAGCGGCATATCCTCAGGTTGTCGCAACGTTAACCCGTGTGCTCGGTGACATGGACCGGGCGATGGATGCAACACAGGATGCGTTGGTCAAAGCGCTGCAAAACTGGGAGCAGGAGGGTATTCCCCGGCAGCCGGTTGCGTGGCTTGTAACGGTAGGCCGCAACCGGGCAATCGATGTCATGCGCAGAGATGCCCGGGCAGTCAGCCTCGACGAGAATGTCGTCCCGATATCACCTGATCTGATCCAGGCGCCACTGGAGCCGGAAGAGATCGACCAGACAGTGTTGGAAGACGATCTCCTGAGGCTCATGTTCACCTGTTGTCACCCACTCCTGAATCCTCCAGCCCAGATCACGCTGGTACTCAAAGTTGTCCTCGGATTCACGGTGGACGAAATCGGGCGGGCCCTGCTCGCATCCCCGGCTTCGATCGAAAAACGCATCACCCGTGCGAAACAGAGATTGCGCGAAGCGGACGTCGAATACGAGGTTCCGGAAGGTGAGGAGATACCCGCGCGCCTGTCCGCGGTTTTGCAGGCGATCTACCTTCTGTTCAACGAAGGTTACAGCCGGATACAGGATACAAATCTGGTTAAAAGCTCATTGATCGATGAGGCGATCCGCCTGGGACGCATGACGAGCCGGTTGTGTCGCTACGATCCCCAGCCGCGCTCGCTGCTCGCACTGATGTTGTTGACGGCCGCGCGTCTGCCGGGCCGGGTGGATCCACAAGGTCGTTTTGTCCCGCTCGAACAGCAGGATCGGGGTCGGTGGAATCAGGCAATGATTGGTGAGGGAACCGCTTTGATCGATGCGGTATATGCAGCCCGGCACCCGCCGGGCGCTTACCAGATACAGGCGGCCATATCGTCGCTTCACTGCCAGGCACAACGAGCGGAAAACACCGACTGGCCGCAGATTGTTGCGCTTTACGAGAAGCTGAAAGCGTATGACAACTCACCGGTTGTGCCGGTCAACCAGGCGGTGGCGCTGGCATACGCGGGAGATCCGGAACAGGGCCTTGAGCAGTTACAGGCGTTTGCTTCCGAGGCACAGCTTAAGAACTACCAGCCCTACTTCGCGGCGCTTGGGGCTCTGCATGAGCACCTGGGACACACCGCCGAGGCCGTCAATGCATATGAGCGAGCCGTGGAGCTGTCGACGAGTGCGGTGCAGCGGGCTTACCTCCTGGGGAAGCTGAACTCGCTGAACGTCTGAAAGGGCGATAAAGTACCCCTAGAAAGGGGGTACGTTTGAACAAAAACACGTTTTATACCGATCACTGGCGCGACATCGAAGCGGAACGGATCGAACGGTACGAGGAGATGTTCGTCTGGCGCGATGGCCAGCAGATTCTGCTTCAACCGTCTGAACTCGAACCGGGTCAAACGGTGCTCGATGTCGGTTGTGGTCCGGGCTTTTTTGCAGGGGGGCTTGCGGATCTCGTATCCCCGGGCGGTAAAGTTCATGGCGTAGACATCAATGCGCGCTTCGTCGAAGACGCCAATGCGCGAGCGGTTGAAGACGATCGCCTGCAGTTTCACCACATCACCGGTCACGAATTGCCGTTCGAGGAGGCAACCTTCGATCGTGTGATCTGCAAGAATGTCCTCGAGTACGTTCCGGACGTGGCAGCAACCCTGGGTGAAGTTCACAGGGTATTGAAACCAGGCGGTCGGGTTCAGATCATCGACAGCGACTGGGGGTTTGTGATTGTGGAGCCCTGGTCCAAGGAAACGGTTGACCGGTTTTTCGAAGCGGCCGGTCCTGCCTTCAATGAGCGGTACATCGGCCGGCGTGCTGGCGGTTACCTCGCTGATGCCGGGTTTGTCGAGGTGAACGTCAGGCTCTCACCGTTTGTCGATCAGTCCGGTCGCGGTTTGCATGTACTCAGGAACATGGCGAGTTACATCAGCACGTTTGATACGTTGCCTGCGGACGAGGTGGAGAGTTTGTTGTCCGAGGTGGAAGATTCACTGGCAGAGGGGCGATTCCTTTTCTGCCTGCCGCAGTTTCTGGTGACAGGCGACAAGGCAGGATAGAAAGGGAAGGGAAGCTGGAAAGGAATAAACATGGCGGAAGCGATAGAGATAGACGGGTCCAGCCCGGTTGCTGTGGCACTTATCGAGGCGCTTGGACCTCAAAGTGTACTTCTCGATGACGATGTCACCGGCAGGGCGGCAGGCATCTGGCGGTCAGATACGATTAAAGCGCGTGTCCTTGTCAGACCCAGGAGCACAGAAGAGGTCAGCACGGCGATGGCGATCTGTCATGCCCATGATCAGCCGGTGATCGCCCACGGGGGATTAACGGGCCTCGTGGAGAGTGCGCTCACCTCACCGCAGGATGTCGTGATATCGCTCGAACGGATGAATCAGATCGAAGAGGTCAATCCTCTCGAGCGGACCATGGTCGTTCAGAGCGGTGTACCGCTGCAGGTTATCCAGGACGAGGCGGAAGAACACGGGCTCATGTTCCCCCTGGATCTCGGTGCCCGGGGAAGCTGCACGATCGGAGGGAACATCTCGACCAACGCAGGTGGTAATCGCGTGATCCGCTACGGGATGACCCGGGATATGGTTCTGGGTCTCGAGGTGGTGCTGGCAGACGGAACCGTGATCGATGCGATGAATCGCATGATCAAGAACAACGCCGGTTACGACCTCAAACAGTTTTTCATTGGATCGGAAGGCACGCTTGGAATTGTCACCAGGGCGGTTCTGCGATGTCGCGAGGCGGTCTCTGACTACCCGACTTTGCTGGCAGCGGTTGCCTCTTTTTCAGACCTCACAGCGTTTCTCAAACATATGGATGCCGGGTTGAGCGGTAACCTGTCCGCGTTTGAAGTGATGTGGAACAACTATTACCAGCTGGTGACGACCGAGCCTGCGACAAACCAGGCGCCCCTGGATTCTTCCTACCCCTACTACGTGCTGGTGGAAGCAATGGGGGCAGACGATGCAACTGTCGAGGCGGTGATGATGACCGCGCTCGAGAAGGAGCTCATCCCTGATGCAGTCCTCGCGCAATCGGGTCAGCAACGTCAGCAGATCTGGGCTTTACGTGACGATGTGGAGCAGACCATGCGTTTTGGACCCACATTCGTTTTCGACGTCAGCCTGCGTATCCCATTTATGGAGGCTTACGTCGAAGCCGTAAACGAAGGGCTCGAGAGTCACTTCGACGAGGTACGCAATTTCACCTTCGGGCACATGGGTGACGGCAATCTGCATTTTGTGATTGCGGTTGGGGATGGTTCTGCTGAAGCCCGCAAGGTAGTGGAGAACTGTGTATACGGCCCACTCGAGGAAATCCGCGGATCGGTATCGGCAGAACACGGTGTCGGGCTGGAGAAAAAACCGTATCTGTCCATCGCCCGAAGTGAGGAGGAGGTGGCGCTGATGCGGACCATAAAACAGGCACTCGACCCGAAAGGGCTGCTTAATCCCGGGAAGATATTCGACGCATGACATATCATTTTCAGACACTCTCGCAGACCTGCCGCGAGCTCAAAAGCGGAGCGCTCACGAGCGTCAAGCTGACCGAATATATGCTCGAGCGGATTCAGTCCCTGGATCCGGGGCTGAAAAGTTATGCCCGTGTTCTTGGTGATACGGCGCTGGAAGAAGCTCGAGCGCTCGATGAGAAACAACAGGCCGGTGAACCGCTGAGGCTCCTGCACGGTGTTCCCATTGCCATCAAGGACCTGCTCTTCACCAAAGGTGTGCCAACCGCCTCCGGCACCCGGGTGATGGCTGATTTCCGGCCGCAATACGATGCAACCGTGGTTGAACGACTGCGCGCAGCTGGTGCTGTGATCATCGGCAAAACCCAGCTTACGGAAGGTGCGTTTGGAGCACACCATCCTTCGATAGATCCTCCGCGAAATCCTTACAACCAGACGCATTGGCCGGGCGTATCGTCTTCGGGTTCCGGTGTATCAGTTGCGGCAGGGATGAATTTCGGAGCCCTCGGCACGGATACCGGGGGCAGCATCCGTTTTCCCTCGGCCTGTTGCGGATTGGTAGGCATCAAACCAACTTATGGTCGGGTCAGCCGCCATGGGGCGTTTGCGCTTGCCGAAAGCCTGGACCACATCGGACCAATGGCGCGAACGGTGGAAGACGCCGCGCGCATATTGACGGCGATTGCCGGGCGGGATGAGAACGATGAGACCTCGCTGCACGCAGAGGTGCCGGATTACCACGGTCAGCTTCGAGAGGGGCTGGACGGGGTGAAGATCGGTATCGACAGAGCGTATGCATCCAACGGTGTTGATCAACTTGTTAAATCCAACCTCGAAAACGTCGTCGCCAGGCTGACGGAGCTTGGCGCCACAATCGAAGAGGTTCAGCTGCCTCCGGCTTATACCGATCTGGTTGAGCAATGGGGTATCACGTGCGGTGTGGAATGTGCCCGCGCACACGAGGGGTACTTCCCCGAGCAGGCAGACCTCTACGGTCCGGTCCTCAAAGGACTTCTGGATATGGCCTTGCAGGTCGACCCTGCGCAATACCAGGAAATCGAAACGATCCGTTCAGCGTTTACACGGGATCTCGAAGCCCTCCTGAACCAGGTCGATTGTCTGCTGACCCCGGTCATGACGTCGCTGCCGCCACTTGTCGAGGAAATGGATCAGACAGTTGCTCAGGATGACGCACGTGCTGCTTTTATCACCTTCACTGCGCCGTTTGACTATTCCGGCCACCCGACAATCACGATGCCAAACGGTCTGTCGGATGAGGGTCTGCCGCTGTCGTTTCAGCTGGTCGGCCGACACCTGGGTGAGTCGAGCCTTGTCAGTTTTGGGAGTGCGTACGAAAGTGCATTCGGGACAATGCCGCATCCGCCGGTTGATTAGTCAATAATCCCGGTCGGCAGCCCATCCAGACTCGTCTGGTTCTTCTCCTCCCAGTACGCGGCAATACCCTCTTCTCCGCGGGTTTCAGCCCAGCGGGCGAGCACGTCCCTGTCAGCCTGGTAGTCCATCAAAGGCACAGCGTAGCCACAGGAAGTCTGGACAAACTCAATCTCAACCTTGAAGTACTGACGTGCACCAACGGGTGCGGGGATCAGGCTCGTGCACGACTCCCAGTCGTCATCGCGGGGATGAATGGTCCGGGCACTGCCATACACCCTGAGGATCTGCGGTAATCCTTCGAAAGCGCACCACATCAGCGTCATCCGGTTGCTGTTGATGAGGTGAGCGGCCGTTTCGTTGCCACTGCCGGTCAGATTCATCCAGAGCAGCTCCCGTTCATTCAGAACTCTCATGCTGTCCTGTCCCTTCGGTGACAGATTGATATGGCCCTCGTCTGCGGCGGTTGCCACGAAGAAAACGTGTTGATTGGCGATCCATCGCTGGTGTTCGTCAGTTAACGTGTCAAATTTTTCGGCCATCGAAGGTTTCCAACTGCATACGGTGCGCGAGCGCACAGATCATAGAGAGCTTGCGATCAACAATATACGGCGATTTGCGCGGGATGAGAGGATCCTGATGAAGTTTGTACAAGCGTGTGTGCTGGTACTGGGTTTGCTGCTCGCAGGAGCGGGATGGGCGCATCAGCCCATGGAACACCGTTGTGTGGCCCCGGAGCGGCCCGCGGATGAGCAGGATGATGAGCTGTGGCAGACGTTTCTCGAGGAAATCAACCAATTCCGGGAGTGCGTGAACAGCAAAATGATGTGGCACCAGACTGCAGCGTCCGCCCATAACAACCATGCCCGGGAGGTGGTGGAATCCTGGAATGCGTTTGTACGTACGTCTCTGAACGCACCTGAAGACTTTCCCTGGCCGCCGGAAGACTGATTTAATGCCCCCTCTTTTCCGGGGGACTTCAAATGGGGGATCTGACCGATTCTGACCTGCTGGCGATGTACCGGCAGATGCTTCGCATGCGGGAGTTTGACGAGCGCGCTGCCGTGCTGATGGAACAGGCGCGCATCCACGGATCTGTACATCTGTACTGCGGCGAAGAAGCGGTTGGCGTAGGGGTGTGTCAGGCGCTCAACCCGGATGACTACATCACGTCCACTCACCGCGGACATGGGCATCTCCTGGCGAAAGGTGGCGACCCGGTACGGATGTATGCGGAACTTTATGCCAAATCCACCGGCTACAACCGTGGCAAAGGCGGCAGCATGCATCTCGCTGCGCTGGATCTCGGGATGATCGGGGCCAACGGCATTGTGGCCGCTGGTGCGCCGATAGCGCTGGGTGTCGCTTATGCCTCTGCATATCAGGAAAACAACCGCGTCACTGTCTGTTTTTTTGGAGATGGTGCCAGCAATGAAGGTGCGTTCCACGAGGCGATGAACATGGCCTCGATACTCAAAGCACCCCTTGTGTTTGTCTGTGAAAACAACGGCTACGGCGAATGGTCGACAACCGAGTCCCAGACATCTGTCGCTGATATTGCCGATCGCGCGGCAGCGTACGACATGCCCGGCGTGATCGTGGATGGTATGGACGTGATGGCCGTCTACGAGGCGGCTGAACAGGCTGTGGGCCGGGCGCGGGACGGTCACGGACCCACACTGATCGAGTGTAAAACATATCGATTCTATGACCACGTCGGCCGTGACTTTGGTGTGCTGCAGCGCGATGAAGCCGAAATTGCCGAGTGGCGCGCACGGGATCCGATCCTCCTGTTCGGTCGGCAGCTGAAAGAGAAAGGCATTCTGACCGATAAGGATGCGGAACATGCCGCGGCTGAAGTCCAAAAGGAAATGGAAGAAGCGATCGCGACGGCGGAAGCCGAACCCGACCCGGTGCCGGAAGATCTCTACCGGGATGTGTATACGGAGGGAGCGTCCGCATGACGGAAATGACAATGACGGGCGCGATCAATCAGGCGATTGACCAGGAGATGGCCCGGGATACACGCGTATTTGTGGCAGGTGAGGACGTCCGGGTTGGCGGCCCTTTCGGAACGGAAGCGGGATTGCTCGACAAGTACGGACCAAAAAGGGTGGTGAATACGGCCATATCCGAGCTTGCACTGACGGGTCTCGGTGTAGGGGCTGCGGCTGTCGGGTTACGGCCAATCATCGAAATCATGATCATGGATTTTGTCACCGTGGCGATGGACCAGATCGTCAACCAGATGGCGAAGATGAAATACATGCTCGGCGGACAGGCAACGCTGCCGATTGTTGTGACGACCCATGCGGGAATAGACAGCAGCAGTGCTGCCCAGCACTCGGGAAGTCTCGAAGCGTGGTTCTGTCACGTCCCCGGACTTAAAGTGGTCATGCCTTCCAACGCGTATGACGCGAAGGGGCTTCTCGCGGCCTCGATCCGGGATGACAACCCGGTGATTTTCATCAGCAACAAACGGTGTATGCAGACCTCGGGCGATGTCCCCGAAGGCGATTACCTGGTGCCGCTTGGTGTTGCCGATATCAAACGACCTGGAAAAGACGTCACCCTGGTTGTCACAGGCAGGATGGTATTGGAAGGCCTCGAAGCTGCATCTGAACTTGCACGGGAGGGGATCGAGGTGGAGGTTATCGATCCGCGAACGCTTTCACCGCTGGATTTCACAACCATCCTCGAATCAGTGCGAAAAACCAACCGGGCTGTGGTTGCGCATGAGGCGGTGGAGTTCTGTGGGGTCGGCGCGGAAATTGCTGCCACGATATCGGATCGCGCGTTCGATGACCTCGATGCACCGGTCAAACGTGTTGGTGCGCCGTTTACGCCGGTCCCGTTTGCGCCGATGCTGGAGGACATCTACCGGCCCGACAAAGACGCAATCGTCCGGACGGTCAGGGAGCTTCTAACGGGCTGAAACCGATACCCGCTCTCCGACAGGCGGGTGAACGGTAACAGCGGGCACGCTGACCTTTGCCGTGACCGGACAGTCGCCAGGCTGCATATCCGACAATATTTCTGCTGGGCTTCCCCGCGTGACCGGATCTCAGCGACGCGTAGTTGTTGAGCGCAATGTAGAAGGCAAGCGCTGCGTCAACATCGTGGGCTTCGCGCCAGCGTTTGGC
>JANQFF010000247.1 GCA_028277965.1 Pseudomonadales bacterium | reverse complement strand
GCAGACCCCAAGCGCGGCGAATACCGCCACCGCGGCCGCCTCGGTGGGCGTCATCACACCAAGAACGATACCCGCAACGATGATCAGCGGCAGCGCAAGTGCGGGTAGTGCACGCCACCCCGTGGACACAATTGTCGCAAGGCTGCGCGGCTCCCCTCGCGGGTGCTCGTAACGGTGCGCGAACAACCCGTTGACCACCATCAACGCACCAGCCAGGAGCAGTCCGGGGACAATACCCGCCGCAAACAGTGCCGCAACGTCCACGCGCATAATCGCCCCGTAAAAGATCAGGATGATGCTTGGTGGAATGATGGGACCGATAATTGACGAGGCTGCGGTTATGGCACCCGCATAGCTCCGGTCATACCCCTTGTCCACCATGGCTGGTACAAGGGTATTGCCGAGCGCCGCGCTGTCCGCCATGGCAGACCCCGAAATACCGGCAAAGAACACCGAGGTGAGCACGTTCACGTGGCCAAGCGCTCCGCGGGTTCGGCCCGCAATCGCCATCGCGAGGTCTACCAGCGAATGGGTCACGCGTCCGCGGTTCATGATCTCCCCAACCAGCATGAACAGCGGCATGGCCATCAGCGCAAATACGTCGAGCTGGCTGAAGACAAGCTGCGGTGCGACAGCCAGGTACTCAGCGACACTTGCGCCCATGTAGCCGAGTACCGCTACACCACCGACAACGTAGGCGAGCGCAGCGCCACACGCGAGTACCGCGAACGCAATCAGTCCGATCAGCGCCCCTGTCAATCCTCCGTCCCCCGCTACCGACTGGTTGGCGAGTATTGGGTCACGAATGACAGGAACCGCGACACTGCCGGCATATCGGCGGCGACGTGCTCGACGGTGTATGCCCCAGTGCGCTCAATATCCGGAAGATAGTCGAGCATCTCAGCCGGTAACCGGTGCTTGAAATCAATTTCCACACGCACCGGCTTGTCCACCACCATGGGTACCCATGCCTCCGTATCCTGCAGTGCAACGGCAGCCTCTTCGCGGATAGCCTCGCAGGCGTCCTCTGGCAGCATCGTGGTCGCTGACAGGGTGCTGTGGGACGTTTTGGTCTCCACATACCGCACCCCGGGCAGGAATCCCCTCGTCTCGGTCACAAATGCATCATCACCGCTGACAAAACATATCGGAACGCCGAAGTGACCCGCGGTGGCGGCTGAGATCATGCCTTCCGAAGCCACAACCTCGTTGAGTCGTACCTCGCGAATAACAAGACCGTACAAGGTATGGGACAGGCCACCACCCTCGTTGGTACTTCCCGCGTGGTAGCCTATGAGCATGGCTGCACCAACGCCCTTCTCATCGACCCCCTCCATCATGGCAAGTGGACGGGGCCACGAACGCACGACCCGTACGCCGCGTGGTAACTCGTCGAGAAGAAGGTTCTGGCCATTGCCGTGAGAGTCGCTGACGATAACCTCCTCCCAACCCTCAGAGAGCGCCGCTTCACAAGCCGCCCGAACCTCGCGTGTCATCCAGCTCCGGCCGTGTGCGTACTCGAACGCTTCGGGACCGCCCTGGTCCCTGCTCACAACACCCGCCACTCCCTCGATGTCCGCTGAGATGTAGAGCTTCATCCGTCCCTCCTCCAGAAAACCGGGTAATCCTCTTTTCGTAGTTCAGGCCTGTATCAGACTACGTATCAGAATTCTTATTCAGGACTTCCATCCCTCCAAACACGGAAAGCACCGTCCGGGAAGGTGTCGAGGGCTTACCTGTCTCGCGCACACACACGGTAACTTCATCTTCAGCGACCGATATTTCGAAAACAACACCCGCGGCGCCACAACAGTCGTTTTCGAGATCAACCAGCTCACGGAGCCGGTCAGCAACCTGGCCTCCTGCCTGGTATGTCAGCTCGACTGACCCCTCATCGCGGTTTACCGCGACCAGTGACCCTCGACTCACTTCTGCCCATTCCGCAGCCCGCACCTCGAGCTGTCTGGAGGTGAGCGTTCAGTACCTGGTGATTTCTGGTGTTGCCGGATCTTCGTGCACTTTGTCCTCGCTCCTTTCTACTTACAGGGTTCGTCAGACATTATAGGGGTATCCGCGTATTGATGATCCGGCCGAGCAAGGGAGAGTTGTCTGGTTGTAAACGGTTCAGGAGGCAGGATGGTGTTGCACATAGGTCAGGCAAACCGCGCCATGCAGGCTGTGGACTCGGATCCTGACAATACCGAGGCTGCAATCCGCGCCATCACTGCGATGGCGGGCAACTCTCAACGCCGCTGTTTCCGGCGCTTTCGCCGCACCACAGCCGGTCAGGCGCTCCTTGAGCAACGTCCCGAGTTGTACGAGCGTATGAGCAACCTCGAATACCTCCTTGGTCTTCCTGAAGATACACTCGGACACGCTATCGGCGAGTTTTACGACACTGAAGAGATCAGCGCCCAGGGCCTGGAAGCGGCAAGTGAGGCTGCCGCGGATGGCCGCCCGGCACAGGAGAGTGAGTTTGACTGGTTCACCCGGCGTACACGGGACCTCCATGACGTCTTCCACGTCCTGACCGGCTATGGGCGCGATCTTCGCGGCGAAGGTGCCGTGCTTGCGTTCACCGTTGCACAGACCTGGCATACCGGTCTCGGCTACCTCGTGTACCGTTCTTTGCGCGGTTCCGGCTGGCGCTCACCGCAGGGGCGACTGATTCGAGAGGCATTTCGCCGGGGACGGCGTTGCCGCTGGCTGATCAACGCCGACTGGGAATCGCTTCTAGAGCAGCCGCTGGAGCGGTTGCGTGAAGAGCTCGGCGTGGGTCCCGCCACGGAATACGAGCCAATTCGGTCAGCAGGAGCGCCTGTCCTCTCAACGTGAGATCGGATCGACCCAGCTGGGCTGCCGTCTGGATCGTGTTCGCGGTCACCCTTGCTGCCTATTTCATTTACGACCACTACGCAGCGCCCCTCAAGGCGCTGGATGACACACAACCCATTCTCGACATGCGGGACGCCGGTTACACTGCGAATGAGGCTAAGACTTTCCTGACGTCCATCGGCGAAGACAGGCGCGCGCTGTACGTGCGAACGACCGTGCTCGACACAATTTGGCCACTGCTCCTGGCAATATCGTCAGCCCTGTTTGCGCTCCGGGTGCTTACCGTGCCCTGGCTCGTGGTTCTCGTCACCTTCATCCCGGCCGCATTTGGCCTTCTTGATGCCATCGAGAATGTCAGCATCCTCGTTCTGCTTTCAACCTACCCTGACGTTTCAACCAGTGTGGTCACTTTTGCCGGCTATGTGACCCGGACCAAGTGGATCGTCATACCCATGGCATTCACAATCTTCTTCTGTCTGCCCCTGGCTGCTCTATGGCGGCTGTGGTATTCCAATCGCTGAACTGAAAAAGGACCACACATGACAAACGCAGATATCGTCAGGGAAGCCTGTCGCGTCGTCTGGACGGAAGGAGATGTCTCCCGGATCAACGAGTTTTACGCCGACAATTTCACCGCTGACTACCCCATGACCCAGTGGGGCGAAGGGCTCGAAGGCATCAGGCGCCTGGCTGAAGCCCAGCGCAGAGCCTTTCCGGATTATGCCGAGCATATCGACGCGCTGTACGACGCGGGTGACAACATCATTGTTGTGCTGACCATCCAAGGTACAAATACGGGGCCTATGGAGGGCCGGGAACCGACAGGTAAACGCATCGAATTCAGAGATGTCACGATATGCCGGGTTGAGAACGGCAAAATCGTCAAACAGTCGGGGCTCAGCGACTACTTCACGGTTTACCAGCAACTTGGCCTGCTGTCCGGCGTCGCGTGACAAGGCTTCCACTTTACTCCCGGTGTGCTTAACCTCACCCGTCTGTAGTTATTCATTGGAGGGCACTGGTGGCTGAACGGCAGCAGTTCGACCTCGTCATCGTTGGCGCAGGTTTTGCCGGTATGTACATGTTGTACAAGGCACGCGAGATGGGCCTGACGGCTCGTGTGTACGAACAAGGTGACGATGTGGGCGGCACCTGGTACTGGAACCGGTATCCAGGCGCGCGCTGCGACGCTGAAAGTCTCGCCTATTCCTACTCGTTCGACCCTGAACTCGAACAGACGTGGGAATGGACCGAGCGTTACGCGACCCAGCCGGAAATCCTGACCTACGCACAGCACGTGGCCGACCGCTACGATCTTCGCACTTACATTCACTTCAACACCCGTGTTGCCAGCGCGCACTACAACGAAGCTGTCAACCGCTGGCAGGTCACCACCGACACCGGCGAAGAATCTCTTGCCCACTTCCTGATCATGGCCACCGGGTGTCTGTCAGTCCCCATGGTGCCTGACATAGATGGTCTCGACAGTTTCGAGGGGGAACGGTACCAGGCGAGCATGTGGCCACACGAGGGTGTGGAATTCTCCGGGAAGCGGGTTGGTGTAATCGGCACCGGCTCATCGGCAATCCAGGCGATACCCGTGATTGCAGAGACGGCTGGCGATCTGACGGTTTTCCAGCGCACCCCTAATTTCAGCGTGCCTGCCGCAAATGCATCGCTGGATGATGAGTGGGTGGATGCTTTCAAGAAGAACTATCGCGAACACCGCCGGTACCACAAACTGGGGCTCTCGTCAGGCTTTGGTGATCTCGAGATAGAGCCTCGTGAGCGAACGCCGGATGCGGAGACAAGCGACGGACTGACGGATGAGGCATTCGACGCCATCTTTGAAAAACGCTGGCAACGGGGAGGCGCCTTCTTTCTCGGCGGTGTCGCCGATACGTTGATAAACGAGACCACCAACCGGCGTGCAGCAGGTTTTGTGCACAAGAAGATCCACGAGATCGTGAAGGACGAGGCTACCGCCGCGGCACTGTGCCCGGATTCTCATCCCATTGGCACCAAGCGCATCTGTGTGGATACCGATTACTACACCACGTTCAATCGCAACAACGTGCACCTGGTGAATCTGCGCGAAAACCCAATTCAACGTGTTACACCGACGGGTGTGCAACTGGTCGATGGTCACGTCGACCTGGATATGCTGGTGCTCGCTACCGGCTTTGACGCCATGACTGGCGCCCTGCTCGCCATCGACATACGAGGCAGCAACGGACAGGCCCTGGCTGATAAATGGGCGGAAGGTCCACGTACCTACCTGGGGCTGATGATGGCGGGGTTTCCGAACATGTTCGCTATCACCGGGCCCGGAAGCCCTTCTGTGCTTTCCAATATGATGGTGTCCATCGAGCAACACGTGGATTTCATCGTCGACACACTAAGCCGCATGCAGGCCAAAGGTGAAGCGCGCGTGGAAACGAGTCTCCAGGCTGAAGATGGCTGGGTGGACCACGTTAACGAGGTTGCCAACGCGACACTGTTTCCGGAAGGCGGATCCTGGTACCTGGGTGCAAACATCCCCGGCAAACCCAGGGTATTCATGCCTTACGCGGCAGGTGTGGGCGCTTATCGTGAGGTTTGTGAAGACGTGGTCGCCAACGACTGGCGCGGCTTTGTGTTCAGCTGAGCGCAACCCGCTCAGCAGACCCTATTGCTGGCAGTCGCTACACAGGCCGGTCACTTCCACGACGGAATTCACGCGTTCAAAACCCTGCTGGTCAATGAGTTTGTCGAGAAGCTTCCAGAGCTGCTTCGATTCGAGTTCGTCCGCACGTCCACAGGATGTACAAAGCAGATACTGACTCTCGTGAGCATGTTCGGGGTGATCGCAGGCGATATATGCCTGCTTGGACTCCAGTCGATGGACCAGGCCAACACGGATCAGGAAGTCCAGATGACGATATACCGTCAATGGCGCAATTTTTTTGTCCAGCCTCTTTTCCAGGCGGGCAATCAGCTCATACGCCGATAAAGGTGTTTCGCTCGACAACAATTCTGCATAAGCAGTCAAACGAGCAGGTGTCAGCCGCACACCGGCTTGTGCACATCTGTCCTCCGCGACCTGGCGTTGGGTCGCCGTGAGGTTCAACTTATCTGCCTTAGGTCTGGTCAAAACATCTACCGAAGAAGCGGTTGTGCACGCAAAGAGCCCTCCGCCTGCTCAGTTCGTCACCTCCTTTGCATCAAGCAGTCGATACACCACCCCAACTTCGCTTTGCTCCAGGGGTTCGAATCGACCTTCAAGCACAACCGGATTCCAGGACACTTCAATTGCTTCAGTCGCAACCACCTCCACTGACCCGGCAGGACCACCGGGAATGTGAAAGAAACAGCTGGGCGGGTTTGAGGTTAGCAGGAAGTGGCTTTGTTTGAGCTCAGGCTGGAGCGGCATCATGAAACCGGAGATCTTGACCAGTTCACCGGCCAGGTCCTTCACGCTCTGTGGGAAGCTTGCGACCATACCTGTCTCAGTGAAGTCCAGTTTTGCACTCATCAACTCACGCCAGGAAACGGCTCCTTCAATGACCTCAGGAGATGGGAATCCAGCGGCCCGCAGGCTGATCACATTAACAGCGAACTCGGTTTTGGCGTCCCCGATACTCGCTGTCACCACATCAAGCCCCATCTGTCCCGCAACGACATCAAACTGCATGACACCGTCACTATCGGAAGTCAGGCTCCTCAATTCAAGGCGGCTCGTACCATCAATTGAGAGGTCAGGCACCGCACCTTCGACAGGTCGGCCATCGGGTGTTGTGATGCGCACGCTCAGGTAAACCCGGTCCCGCTCGAGTACATCGAGGACATAACGGCCCTGCGCATCCTGATAACCAAATTCGACTATCCCCTCCAGGACCACTTCTTCAACGTCATAAGCAGAAACCGGCCCCGGTTCGACCGCGAGTTCATCCGCAGTCAATCCTCCGGCGGGATCTGCTCCGGAAGCACTCTCAGCTCCGGCATGCGGCATCAGCAGCAGCACTGGAAGCAGCAATGGAACTAAACGGATCGATTTCATCTATTCACTCGTCTATGCCGGGATCAGCCCTCCACCAACGCAGTAGCAACGTCAGTGCGATACGCCTGAATTGCCGGAATGATAGCGCTGACAACGCCCACACAAAAGAGCCCGATAATCAGCAACGCTTCATCAGCAACCCATGTCCAACCCGTCATTGAGATGCCACGTGTATCCGCGAGCCAGAGACCAACCAGTTCCATGACGATGTGTCCGACAATGACACCGAGGGAAACACCAAAAATCGTCATCAGGAAGCCTTCGACGATGAGATAGATCAGCAGTTCATATCGAGTTGCCCCGAGACACCTCAGCATGGCTAGTTCACCGCGTCGCGCGCGCAATGATCCATATAAAGCGGCAAAAATGGATAACGCGGCTGTTACAACAAGCACCCACGCAAACGCACCCAGAGCGGTCATGCCAACGCCGACCAGTTGCAGTATCCGCGCTATCTCCATCGCCGGTGCTGCAGCCTGAAGTGAACCTTCAGCGTTGATTTCAAGCGGCAACGTGGTGGCAGCCATCGGTGTCGCGTAGCTCATCAGCATGGCTGTCACTTCGATATCTTCGCGGTACGCCACATCACTGTCGTGATCATGCTCATCCGCATCCTCAGCATGTTCATGATCCCGGTGTTCTTCGTCATCGCCGTGTTCGTCTTCGTGACCTACATGTTCGTCTTCGTGACCTTCATGTTCGTCTTCGTGTGGCTCATGTTCGTCTTCATGTGCTTCGTGTTCGTCTTCGTGTCCATCTTCGTGATCTGCATGCTCGTCTGCGTGGCTTTCATGTTCGTCCTCATGCGCCTCGTGTTCGTGAGCGTCGTGTTCTTCGTGACCCTCGTGCTCTTCTTCATGCGCATCATGTTTGTTTTCGTGATCGTCTTCATGCGCGTCATGCTCGTCTTCATGCGCGTCATGTTCGCCTTCATGGTCGTCTTCGTGGTCTTCGTGAGCATGCGCTTCCTGGCCATGGAGTTCCCAAACACTTTCCAGCGACGTCAGCACCAGGCGGTCAACCACACTTCCGGTAGGCGCAAGGACCCCAACCACACTGTACAGTTGCTCGTCATGACTGTGGCCTCCCTCTACGAGGCCATGTGCTCCGGCAAACGTTGACCCCAACGCGAGCGCCCCCGACTCTGCAATCGCAGCACCAACGACAGCTTCCATGGACTCGTCCCACATCTTTCCGGAAGCTAGATCAGCGTTGTAGAGCTCCGCATATTGGTGTGTCGTGCCGACGATACGAAACCCCCTGAAGCTATCTCCAAGAGAGACAGGCACCGCGGCACTTACCCGGGAATCGTCAGCCCATCGCTCGGCATCTGCCAGCTTGATGTTTCCGGGTGGCACGTCCGCGTGGTAGACAGCAGAAAGGATCAGCTGCACCGGACTCCCTTGCGCTCCAAGCACAAGATCGACACCCTTCGCGTCCCTCGACATTGTCTCGGTCAGTTGAACACCGGCCAACAACAACAGAACGATGCTCGCCGTTCCCAGGCCCATGAGCAGAACATTCACCAGGGTGGTGAGTGGAGAGAGTGTCAGATTGGCTAAAGCGAGTCTGAGCCAGGTCATTTGAGCGGCTCCATCTCAAACTCGAGGTCGAGCTTGCCACGCACACGCTGGTCATGTGTGACGACCAGAAGTGAGGCACCGGATGCCTCCGCGGAGTCCTTGAGCAAAGTCAGCGCATCATCCGCTCGTTCATCGTCCAGTGCTGAAGTGGGTTCGTCTGCGAGCACAAGTGCTGGTGCATGCACCAGCGCCCGGGCTATGGCCACGCGCTGAGCCTGACCCTGGCTCAACTTGCGCGGTTTCTGTTGCCCGAACCCCGCGAGTCCAAGTTGCTCCAGAAGGCTGTCCACGCGTGAAGCATCCCGCGACCTGCGGGCCATCTGTTGCGCAAGCTCTATGTTCTGACGCACCGTCAGCGCCGGCATGAGAAACAACCGTTGAAAGACCATCCCGATGTGCTGCCCACGGAATCTGTCGAGCTCTGCCTGACTCATCGCCGTGATGTCGTTGTCCAGAACACGGATAGTTCCGGATGAAGGCTTCAACAAGCCCGCCAGCAAATGCAGGAAGGTCGTTTTACCGCAACCCGACGGCCCGATAACTGCCATGCTCTCCCGCGGTCGGAGCTGAAAATTTTCTATATTTACAACGTCTTGCCCGTTGTAGCCGAAACGGAGAGCCTGGACGTCCAGCACTGCTGCAGAACCTTCTTCAACTGAGGAAATATCAGTCATCGCCTTTGTTCAATTGAGGGCGGAGGTGGAACCATCTCCACAGATGTGCTCCGCCCAAGATTATTCCACCGGAAACCGTCAACACCGTCTCAAAATCGTGAAGGGCCGGAACCGCAACAGCCACCACCAGGAGGCAAAGACCGGTCAAAGCAGCAGCTATAAACACCTCACTGCCAGGTGTTCCGAATTCAGACCTGACAACGTAGAGGGTGACCGGGACAGCCAGGATCACCATACCAATATGCACAGCTTCACTCTCGGCAAACTGCGAAATGACAGGCAACAGGATCGTGAGCAAAGGCAGTCCCAGACAATGGAGCACACACGCCGACGACAAACCTGTTGCACAAAGGTCCCAGGTGCGACTGACACTGTTACGTTTCAATATTCACCCAATGTGGCGCGATCTTCATCTACGAGTAACGAGCGTTACGTTATATCATCAACCAGCGGCAGTTCAATCTGGTTCGAGACCCATACCCGCAAAACACGCCCTGATCTCTGCATGATCCAGATCACGCGCTATCACAACAATTCTGGTCTGCCTCTCTGCCCCTGGCCACTTCTCCAGGACCTCTGGTGGGTGAAAGACGTGTTGAACGCCATGAATCACCATTGGACGATCCATACCAGCCACATTGACGATCCCTTTGACCCTCAGGAGATCCGGACCGCGAAACTGGAGCAGCAGCTGCAGACACGATTCGAATAACGCAGCATCCACAGGCTCCGAAAACGTCAGGCAGCTCGCCTGGATGCGGCCGTGCCTGTTAGGGTCGTGTTCCTCCTCGTGATCATGCGCGTGAGATGCCTGCGCAATCAGTTCGCTTTGCAGCCAGGCCTCGACATCTGCGCTTTTTCCAAGGAGCGAATACATGCCACTGGCAAAGAACCAGTCCACCTCCGCTTTCCCGTCGACAATCGAACTGACTGTGGCAGACGGTGCAACCTGATTCAGTTTTTGTATCAGTGCAGTGGGACTTGCCGCCAGCAGATCAGTCTTCGTGAGGAGAATCCGGTCAGCAACTGCCACCTGTTTGGCCGCCTCGAGGTGCCTGTCGATGGTCGCCGCGCCGTTGACCGCATCCACTACGGTTAATACCCCTGCAAGAGCGTAGAGCTTCTCGACGGCCGGGTCACCCATGATCGTCTGAAGTATCGGGGCCGGGTCTGCAATCCCGGTTGTCTCTATGACTACCCTGTCGAACCAGCGTTCGCCATTTCGGGCATATCGCCATGGCGCTTCTGTCAGGGTTTGTACCAGGTCCGCCCGAATGGTGCAGCATATGCAGCCACTGTCCACGGCAACCAGCGTGTCGTCATCGATCGGCGTCAGCAGGTGATGGTCCAGACCCACTTCGCCAAACTCGTTGACGAGGACCAGCGTACGCTCCAGAACGCCCTGTCGCGCAAGATGCCGCAACACCGTTGTCTTTCCGCTGCCCAGAAATCCGGTCAGCACCGAAATCGGTATGCGCTCACCAACCATATGCGTCACTGTGTCGGGCGGTCCCAGGAGCGTTCACGAAACGACATCCCTCGTCATGCAACCCGGTCCGCCTGACCGTCGGCTGAGCGGTGAACTTCGGCAGGCACCGCGTCCCTTATCTCCACCACGTTGCTGTTTCTCAAATCACCCCCGATCCAGTTGCCCCAGACAGGCTAAGAATAGTCAGATGTTATGTTATAACGCACACTACTTCGCGGAACAGCACCCCAGCTCTTTTTGTATCTCAGAAAACCTGCTGACACAGTGGAAGCGAGCCGGGACTTGCACTAGGGTTGAGCGCACAACAAAAGGTAAGCGCGAGGGGAATCCAATGCGAAGGCTCGCATCACTTGTACTGCTCTTATTGCTCGCTAATCCGGGCTTCGCGGCAACCGCCACGGGGCGCGTCTTTCTCGATGAAAACCGCAACGGTCAGCTCGATGCCGCGGAAGCGGGCTTGCCTGGTGTACGTGTCAGCAACGGCGTGGATGTGACCACGACGGATGACAACGGCCGTTATCAGATTTCAGTTGGCGATGAGACGATCATCTTCATCACTAAACCCCGGAATTACGCTATCCCAGTCAATCGACACATGCTGCCCCAGTTCTTTTACATCCATCAACCGAATGGCTCTCCTGCCGGAATGCGCTACGCCGGTATCGAGCCGACCGGGCCGCTTCCTGACGAGATCGATTTCCCGCTGATAGAACGCTCCGAAGATAGCCGGTTCGAAGCGATCCTGTTTGCCGACACTCAACCCCAGACAGACCGGGAACTCGACTACATCCGGGATGATGTTGTAGCCGAACTCATCGGGACTGACGCTGCATTCGGAATGACAATGGGGGACATTCTCTTCGACGATTTGTCGATGTTCCCGAGATACAACGCGTTGATCGCTCAGATCGGCATCCCCTGGTACAACGTCCCCGGAAACCACGAACTCAACTTCGAGGCTGAAGACGACCGGCATTCGCTGGAAACGTTCAAGCGGTTTTATGGCCCGCCCTACTACGCGTTCGAGTACGCGGATGCTCTGTTCGTCGTCCTCGACAACATCGAATACAAGGGCAACGGACAAGCCGATCCGGGTGACGTTCGCGGCAATGGAGGTTACGAGGCAAGCATCAGTCGTGACCAGCTGGAATGGCTCGAAAACGAACTGGCACACGTCGATGAAGACCGCCTGGTGTTTGTGGCCACTCACGCACCGCTCGGAAGCGAATACGGCTCGTACGCCACAGAGAACCGTGATCGCCTGTTTCGCTTGCTTGCGGGACGGCCCAACCTGTATTCAGTAGCAGGCCACACGCACACGACGGATCACGTTTATTTCGGTGAAGAGGATGGTTTCTCAGGCCCAGGCACCTTCCACCATCATGTCCTCACGACAGTATCCGGGGCATGGTGGAGCGGCCCGATCGACGAGCGCGGTGTCGCCGTCGCCGATCAACGTGATGGCACACCAAACGGTTATCACATCCTGGAAGTCGACTCGACTGACGTAGCGGCGGTTCGCTTCAAAGGTGCTGGCAAGCCTGCCGACTACCAGATGCGGATCGTCTTCGACGTTGCACACCACCAGCTGCGGGTCGACGGGATGCGCGATTTCAAAGCAGGTCAATTACTGGACGGTCGTATGTCGCAGGACGAGCTGGCAGCAGCAGCCATTGTGGTCAATCTGTTCGATGGCGGACCGAAATCGAAGGTCAGCTATCAAATCAACAACGGCGAGTCCCGGGATTTAACCCGTAGGCTCCGGAAAGACCCGTACATGCTGGAACAATACGAACGTCACCGCAGTGAGAAAAAAACCTGGGTGGAAGCCACACCGTCCACGCACATGTTCGAAGCAGATCTGGATGACAATCTTGCGCCCGGAACACATACCGTGACTGTGCGAGCCGAAGATGAATTTGGCAGGGTCCACCATGGCCACGCCATTCTGGAGATCACTGCGGGGAGCGCCGGATCCGAACAGGGCATGCGGTACCCCGACTAGTCGAATGCCCCAAATACACCGTCCCTGGCATATCTGGGACAAAAACTAACCACCCGCCGCTGAGGTCCGGTTGCCATGGCTGAACCAGCGCCACAGGTGAGCACCAGCGAGTAACAAACCGCCCGCGAGCGTCAGCTGCGTCTCGAACACCTCAAGCTGCGGGATACCAACGGCGACCGACATCAACGCGAGCCCGCTCAACGCTATCGCCACAAATGTGCGACTGCCGCCATGTGCCAGAACACCCCAGACAACCCACAACGTGACTGGCGCCGCAATGAGAACCAGCACGATATGCACAAGCTGGTTGTCACTCAGCCGGGATACACTCGGGAGAACCGCAACCCCCAGGGGCAACATCAGGCAATGTACAAGGCACATTGATGACAGACCAATGGCGCAAGCGTCCCACACCCTGCTGCGCATCGAATTTCTCACAGCATCTTCTTTTTGAGATGTTCCTGAGCCCACTCCGCTCTTTCCCCAAGGGCTTGTTGCCACCCGTAAATGATATGTTATAACATTTCCGGTCACCTTGCGCGAAGTAACTCAACTAGGAACCGATATGAAATTCTTCCTCCTGGGCCTGACTTTGATGGCTGCAGCTTCTGCAGTTGAATCGCATGCGGAGCAGAACGACGGAAAAATCGAAGAGATTGTCGTGCGCGCCCACCCGTTGTCCGCTGAAGGTCTGGCACAGCCGGTATCCGTGATGGGCACTGAAGAACTCCAGCGTCTGGTCGGTTCCTCCATCGGGGCAACGCTTAATCACCTGCCGGGAGTGTACTCCTCGAGTTTCGGTCAGGCCGTGGGCCGGCCTGTTATCCGTGGCCTGGGTGGTCCACGTATCAAAATAATGGAAGACCGCATTGACAGCATGGATGTATCTGTCACAAGTCCCGATCACCTGACCACCATCGAGCCGTTCAGCGCGAACAGCATCGAAGTACTCAAGGGGCCAAGCACGCTGTTGTACGGCACGGGCGCAATCGGCGGTGTTGTCGACGTGCACACGGGACGAATACCTCATGAAGTCCCGGACAAGCTCTCATTCAGCCTGGACGCTCGCGGCGCAGACAATGCAGACAGACGTTCAACCGCCGCCCGACTCGACGGTGGCGGCGGTGGATTTGCATTCCACCTGGATGGCTTCTATCGCGATGCGGATCCCTACGATATTCCCGGCTTTGCTGAGTCGAGCGCTTTTCGCCAGCAGGAAGAAGAACACGGGCACGACGAGGAAGAGCACGAAGAAGAGGAAGAGGAACACGAGGAAGACGAGCACGAAGAAGAAGCAGAGGCACACGGTGAGCTTCCCGGTAGTGACCTGGAAATGAAAGGCGGTTCCTTCGGTATTTCGCGGGTTGGCGAGCGCGGTTTCATTGGCATTGCCGTTTCAACCTACGAAGCGGAATACGGTCTCCCCGGCGGCCATGGTCATCACGAAGAAGAGCATGAAGAAGGCGAGGAAGAAGAAGAGGAAGAGGAGCATGGCGAGGAAGGTAACGCGATGCTCGATCTCGAGCAGACCAAAGTCGACTTTGAAGCCGCTCTCAGGGAGCCATTGAACGGTTTTGAGAGTTTCAATCTGAGAATCTCTGCCAACGACTACGAACATACAGAGGTCGAGGGTAGCGGAGAGCCAGGGACTGTATTCGAAACTGAAGCCATCGAAGCACGCGCGGAACTCGTTCACGAGGAGATATCCGGTATACGCGGCAGTTTTGGTGTTCAGTATTCAGACCGTGAGTTTTCAGCCGAGGGGTTGGAGGCATTTGTCCGTCCAGTAGATACAGAAAGTATTGGTGTCTTCTACGTGGGTGAACGGAACTTTGATTCTTTCAGCCTGGAAGCTGGCCTGCGGCTTGAACGGGTTGAGCACAATCCTACGGGTAACCGTTCGGAGACGTTCAATCTGAACGCGGTCTCCCTGGGCCTGATCCGGCCTTTCGGCGAAAACTGGACCTTCACCGCACAGGTGGATCGTTCGAGCCGTGCACCCGTTGCGGAGGAGCTATACTCAGACGGACCTCACCTGGTCACAAGAAGCTACGAAATTGGTGACCCGGGCCTGGACGAAGAAACTGCATTCAACGTGGCCGCCTCACTGCAATACCAGGGCGAAGCGTGGAGTTTTGTCTTGAGCGCCTATAGAACAGACTTCTCGGACTACATCTTCGAACTACCCACCGGGGCCGAGATTGATGAATTACGTGTGTTGGTCTGGCAACAGGACGATGCTGAGTTTCAGGGTTTCGAAGCTGACCTCAGCTGGCGAGCAGCAACCTGGGACGAAGGCAGCCTAACATTCAATGCGGGTTTCGATACCGTGAGCACGGATCTGTCCGGAGCAGGCGATGACGACCTGCCTCGCATACCGCCTTCGCGCTGGCGTCTGGGCACCATCGTCGAATGGAACAACTTCATCGCCAGTGTCACGTACACAGATGTAGATGACCAGGACGACGTTGCAATTGGCGAACTCCCAACCGATGGATACGAGAGCCTCGAGGCGTACCTCGGCTACCGGGCGAAGTTCGGTGAAACGTCGGTTGAGTTCTTCGTACGCGGTGAAAACCTCACTGACGACGAACAACGCTACCACACGTCATTCATAAAAGACCTGGCCCCCCAGCCTGGCAGAACCGTAGAAGGTGGAGTGACAATCAGGATCTAGACCAACGCTCGTCATGTCAGGGTGAGTACCCCACCCACCCGCGCCAGGTGAACGCAGCATAAAAAGGGGCGACCCGGGTCAGCCCGGCGTCCCTCAGGATCCGCATATCAACCTCAGACTCAAATATGGTGGACATGCCTGAAACACCCTGACGGGCATTGTGTGCCATTTCAGGATCCACACCGGATGCGACGGCAAACGCCTCATAGCGTGACATCCACATATCGCGGTCGGGTTCATCCTGTGGAAAGCTGCTGTGCACGGCAACAAAAGGCGCTCCGCTCCTGAGACGCTCCACAATCCTACGAACAGTCTCCACCCGCTCTTCTTCATCCAGAAAGTGCAACGTCAGAAGGCTGGTAGCCGCGTCAAAAGGTCCGTCCGGCGCTGTATCGATATAACCGTGATGAAGATCAACCCGTTCCATGAGCTCTCCGAGTCTGGCTTCAGCTTCTACCAGCATTGGTTTTGCGGGGTCGACACCCGTAAACCGCCAACCCGGGTTGGCCCGAGCCAGCGCTTCGAGTTCCAATCCTCCACCCGCTCCGTGCACGAGTATGTGCGCATCGTCAGGAGCGCGTTCCTGAACCAGGACGTTGACCATCCGATGCATGTCAGAAAACCCCGGCGTGAACTTAGCCGGTCCATCAGCGTATGACCGCGCTCGTTCGGGATCTTCAAACATGGCTACAAACGGGTTTGTATTTTCACTCATGAGGCTTCCTCCCTCTCGGCCATCGACCTTCTTATATCAGCCAGGTCCCTGCTGAATTCCTCATACAGAGCCTCCAGTGTGATTGCGGCAAACCGGCCAAGTAGAAGCAACTCAGCCTCCTTCAGGGAATCAGCCAGGGCTCCGTTGACAGCTTTCTCTACCAGGCACGTGGATGATTCGTTACGAGACCCCATCGCAAAGATGGTGGGTTCTCCGACAGCCTGGTAGATGTCGAGGAGCGTGACCTCGGACAAATCGCAGGTTAACGTCCAGCCCCCTGCCCGCCCCTTCGACGAACCCACCAGGCCTCGCGCCCGAAGACCGCTCAATGTTCTACGCACAACAACCGGATTCGTTCGCATCATCTGGGCCAGGAACTCAGACGTCAGGGGCTGCTTCTGATCCGCCATATGCAGCAATACATGCAACACGTCGGAGACTTTGCTGTCTTTACGCATCAGATCTAAAACCCGCGCAACGGTGCAAGCGGCACCAGCATTTCCGGGAATGGCGCAAGGGCAGCACTGGGCCGCTCTGAAAATCGCTGGTAAATCCCGCCCAGTCGAGTCAGACCGGATGGGAGCGCCAGTTTGTACAACTCCTGCATGAACTGCTGGGAGGCGAAAAACACCACATCAGCCAGGTTTGGCGCGTCGCCTCCGAGATAGCTGCCCTCACCCGCCACTGCCTCGAGATTGTGCAATGCCTGCCCATACTCAAACCGCATGGCTCTGGCCACCTCGTCCGACGGCTCGCGACGTTGGGCAAGCGCAGGGCTGCCATAGCCGGTACACAGGTTCGCGTAGTGATACGCCTCATTGACGAGAAAAAGCTGATCCATTGTCTGCGCTCTTTCTGCATCGTTCGCGCCGATCATGTCAGGTGATGGGTAACGTTGCTCGAGATGCAGAAGGATTGACGAAGATTGACGGATGCAGTCACCCGCGTCTGTCTCCAGGGTTGGCATTGTGCCAATTGGATTTTTGCCGAGGTAAGCCGGATTCCTGTGCTCTCCCGCGATTACATTGAGATCCACCATTTCGATGTCGTGGATACCTTTCTCTCGCAGGTAGATGTGGACCCGACGTGGATAGATTCCCCAGGGAAACTGATAGAGCTTCACGGTACCGATATTCAGTTTTATGTAACTTATCGTGTTACATTAAAATCCCCGAGTCAAGCAAGTATCGAGGTTTTCGTGGAAGCGATCGAAAGCTTGAAGCGTCAGTGAATAATGTTATGTTGTAACATTTACTGTTGACGGAGACTGCTCGTGGGATCTGCCCTACCCGTAACCGTCTTGTCGGGGTTTCTTGGAGCCGGCAAGACCACCCTCATGAACCACGTTCTCAACAATCGCGAAGGCTTACGAGTTGCTGTCATTGTGAACGACATGGGAGAGGTCAACATCGACGCAGATCTGTTGCGCGAGGACGTGTCCCTGCAGCAGGTCGATGAAAAACTGGTCGAAATGACCAACGGTTGCATCTGCTGCACCCTGCGGGAAGACCTCCTGATTGAGGTTGCCCGTCTGGCAGACGAGCAACGTTTCGACTACCTCCTCATTGAATCGACCGGGGTCTCCGAGCCGCTGCCTGTGGCAGAAACGTTCACATTCGAGGACGAAACAGGCCGCTCGCTGTCTTCCGTTGCCCAACTCGACACCATGGTCACGGTGGTTGATGCATTCAATTTCCCGAGATTAATGGCCGAAGCCGAAAGCCTGAAAGACAAGAACATGGAAATCGGCGAAGAGGACGAACGCAACATTGCCGACCTCCTCATAGACCAGGTCGAATTCAGCAACGTCATTGTGGTCACAAAAACGGACCTGCTCGATAAAACCCAGACTGATGCCCTGCTCGCCACACTCCGCCGCTTGAATCCCGGCGCTGAAGTGATTGTCGCCGAGCATGGAAAAATCGAGCCGAAAGCCATTCTTGGCACAAACAGGTTTGACATGGCAGAAGCTGCAAACGCGCCTGGCTGGCTTGCAGAACTCCGCGGCGAACACATGCCGGAAACCGAGGAATACGGTATCGGTAGTTTCGTCTATCACGCCCGCAAACCGTTTCACCCCCAACGCCTCTACGACTTCCTCGTACGTGGCTGGCGCCACGGGAATCTCGTTCGATCCAAAGGTTACTTCTGGCTCGCTTCACGTTTCGATCAGGCGGGTTCGTGGTCTCAGTCCGGCGGCATCATGAACCACGGCTTTGCAGGCCTCTTCTGGTCCGCGGTGCCTGAAGCGCACTGGCCTGATCACCCGGAACACCGGGCAGCTATCGACAGCAAGTGTGAACCGCCTTACGGGGATAGACGTCAGGAAATTGTCTTCATTGGCCAGGGTCTCGATGAAGAGCAAGCCCGTCAGGCCCTTGATGCTTGCCTCCTGGATGAAACCGAACTTGCCGCTGGTCCGGAAGCCTGGAAACGCTTCCCTGACCCATTCCCGCAGTGGATCCGCGAGGTTGAGGAGGATGACCTTTGATGCGACAGGTAAGCGGTGATCAGCTTGGTGACTTTGCTGCAATCTACGACGAAGATGTGGAACTCATCAGCGTCACCCGCCCTCAGGCAGGCGCCTGCGAAGCTGTATCAGAGCGATTGATCAGTTCGCGTCAGGCACCGGAACTACGCTGGATGCAGACAGCCGGTGATCGCGACGCCTCAGCCAATGCCCTGCCCGGGACACTCGATACCGAAGCACGTTCCGTTCTGGTCGATCAAATCGCCGAGGCTGGAGAAGTGTTGAGTGAGCTGATGGACTGCGAAACGATTGGAATCCGCCTTCTGACACTGGCTTCACCCATGTGCCCGCGCTTTCACGTGGATCACGTCCCGTGCCGACTGCTGATCACCCTCAGCGGGGCCGGTACAGAATGGATCTGTAACAGCGATGTCGACTGGGACGTGTTCGCCAATCTCGATACCATGGCCCCTCCTGTCAAGGCCAGCGGAGAGATTCGGCAAATGGCGACAGGCAACTGGTCGTTACTGAAAGGTGGCGCGTGGAACGACGGATTTAAAGGTATCGTTCACCGATCCCCACACGGATCGGGTGAACGGTTGCTTCTGTCGCTGGACCCTGTTGTTTCCTAGGGCCCGGGCCTGACAAACACCTGGCTACCGGGCAAAGACGCACCACCATACCGATAGGGCTGCCAATGCAGGGTGTCCGGCGCGTGAGAACCACCGTCGAGGTCATAGACGCCAACGGATATACGGGCTTCGCTCCAGCTCTCACCGTTCGGTGCCTTACCAGCGATGTAGCTCAACGGGACGGCAAACTCAACCGCATACCCTTTTTCGGTCCGGACAAGTGATATCTCGGTGTTTGCGTTGGTCTCTTCTACAAAGCCCAGGAGTTCATCCTTGACGTGGTCGCCTACAGAGACAATGGTCGATACCTGCGCAGCCATATCTCCACCGAGGACAGCCTGTCCGGCACCCATGCTCGTATCCCTCAATTCAGGTGCACGGGGATCGATGAAAATCCGAACCGAGTCCTGGGCACGAGGAATGAGATCGGCGTGGGCCGCAACGTCATCGTCGGTAACGTCAACTGCAACGTATAGATGCTCTGCTCCTTCGCGTATATCGAACTTGAAGGAGACATCCGCCGGATCGAGTTCCGGAGTCAGGATATCGCCCTGCCGTTCCGCGCTGTAGGTCAGCTCGCCCCATTCACCAAGATCCCCATCGATCTCCACAGCATCTGTTTTACCGATGAGGTATTTCGACAATGGCAGCACAGGCTTCAGAACCGGGAACTGCGCCGGTCTGTCGCCGACTGTGCCAGTGACAATCCATTCAACGGATGCGGTCGTCAGGCTGTGGTAAGGCACCGGCTCCTCCGTTGAGAGCCGCAGGTAAAGCTCCACGCTTTCACCGGGGGGAATAGAAACGGGCACAAGACCTTTGATGTCGAAATTTGTCCTGCGCGCTACAGATGGCGCTATGGTGAGCACCTCACCCGTCGGATTGCCAATGGTGACGCGTTGACTCGCTTCACTGAAGAGCTGATCTGTCGATGTAATCGCCTGCATCTCGATTGCATTTGCGACCGCTCGCAGACCTGACAGAAGTTCCGGATTAGAAACATCCTCATCGTGGATTCCATCCAGGAGCACGTTCGCTATTCGCGGCCCGTCATTGCGCATCGTCACCCAGGCCACATGATCAAACTCCCCGAACGCAGGGCCTCGCAGACCACTGCCACCGCCGGTCGTCGCCAGCGTGATGAAGTTTCGATTGTGGCGCGTAACCCGGCTGTATTGATGGTAGTGCCCGGCAATCACGGTGTATTCACGCCCACCAAGCAGCGACTCAACCTCCAGCCAGTCCTCATTCACATCCTGATGCGTCCACAGAGGCTGATGCAGGAGCACAATCGTCCAGCGCGGGTCCGGGTGTTGCGCGAGCACCGACCTGACGAACACCATCTGGTCGGCCTGCTCCCAGGGTCCCGGAACAGGTGTATCGGGTTGACCAACCATCCCGAAAAGCTCGCTGTTCAAAACCACGAAAAGCACGTCTTTGTACAGGAAGTGGTAATAACTCGGACCAAAACGCCGCTGCCACTCTTCCGCCATCACCGCGTTGTTCATGTCATGGTTACCGGCGGTGTAGAAAAACGGTGCATCGAGTTCGCTGACAAAGGATTCGATCTCATCCCATTCGCGATTGAGCTGATTCTGGTTTTCCGTATAACCCTCAATCAGGTCACCGACGCTCACCACAAATGCCGGTGACAGCAGATTGACCTTGGGCATGGCCCCACGGAACACCCCGGGACGCGCACAACAGGTCCGATCACTGACAACGAGGAAGTGGAAGTCGTCCGCGGCATCTTCAACCTCGAGGTCCGTCCAGGGGGTGGCATTGCCTGAACCCGGGTCCAGATCCGGCACCTGAAGCTTAGCGTCTTCCGTTTGAGGCGGTGTACAGGCTGCTGTTGTGACAAGGAGAACAAACGGGAGAAGGCGCAGGAGACGGCGAAAGGAGCGGCACATGGTTTTGACTCTCTCTCAAAAAGCGCATCCTACTCGCGAGCCCCCCGAATGCAAACGTTTGTGCGTTATGCGTTAGTTGTTGTGCCTTATGCGGCAAGTTCCCCTGTGCTCCAGCGCAGTCCGCGACGCAGGAGTTCATAGAAGTCCGGCACGGTCCAGGCACCACGCTCCATCTTGGGATACACCTCCACCATCGGCTGCATATCGTATTTCGAGCGGGCATGGCCAAGTGTCAGAAACAGCACCTCGCCGTCGCCGAACTTTCTGAGGTACATGATCGGGTGATCGCGCTCCTCCACCGGCGTCTCTACATAGCCCGGGCAATCACCCCCCCAACGGGTGGTGAGCAGCACTTCGACGTCATCGTAGAACTCGGACACATAGAGCTCGTCTTCCACCAGCATCGGGTCAATCCCGGCCACCAGTGGATGCTCTTCTTTGCCCGGTTCGATGTTGACCGGGTAGTACTCGATAGCCGGATGGCCGATAAACTGACTACCCAGCATGTGCATGAACTTCGGCGCGCGGCGGGGGCAGTCAACGCCTTTATCGGTGAACTCGAGGATTGAATTGGTTGCGTGCAGCGCAAACCACTTGTGCCCTGACTTCAGCCACTCTTCCAGCTTCTCAGTTTCTTCGTCTGTCGGCACAACATCGACGGTGTAGGTCACAAGAATGTCTGCCGCCGTGATCTCGTCGATCTTCGAATAATCTTCACCGACATTGACACGAAAACGCTGATCCTCCGCAAAGAGCTTCAGCATCTCCAACCGGACAAAGTCCATGTCGTGGTACTTGCCTCCGCAGACGAAGTAAACGCTGATCGGTCCTGCCATCCCAAATTCCCCCGGCTTTCAGTTGCTAACGAGTGTCGCACAATCTCCCAAACGTATCGAGATGGTCGATTGGTACTGGAACGAGGCGGTCTGCCCCACCTGGCTTCACATTGTTACGTTATAACGTTTCACCTATTATACCGGCCCGCTAAAGGGACGCGGATCTTTGTCCGCAAACAAGCGTTTTTCGAGGGGATTAAGATTATGAAGCTGAGACACAGCTTATGGCTCATGATGGCCGCCACTTGCTGCATTCAACCTGCGTTCGCTGAGACTTCCGACGGCGACATCAGCTACCTGGACGAGACGATCGTCACGGCTACACGCCAGGAGGAGCGGATCTTCGACGTACCTGTGTCCGTATCCGTTATCAACCAGGAAGAGATCCAGCGGACGGAAACAAACTCTTTCCGCGAGCTCTTTCGATATACACCGGGCGTCGACGTCGTTCGAGACCGGCGCTCTCGAGCCGGAGAAGCCAACGTTCAGATACGGGGCCTGGGTGGACGCCGTGTGCTGATGCTGGTCGATGGCGTGCGCCTGCCTGACGGATTTGGAGCTGCGGGGGTTTCGGACCAGTCGCGTGGCAAGCTGGAGATGGAGTCGCTCGCACGGGTCGAAGTGGTACGTGGGCCGAACTCCTCACTGTACGGAAGTGATGCTCTGGGCGGTATTGTAGCGTTTCAGACTAAACGGCCGGATACGATTCTCGGTGGTGAGCGCGATTTCGGCGCCGCATTCGGTGCCGGTTACGACAGCGCCATCGATGCCACGTGGGGAGTAGCCGATTTTGCCTGGCGATCCGGGGATCTCGCGGGGCTGGCAAGCGTTACGTATCACGATCGTTCTGAACTGGAAAACAACAGTTCCGACGGACCCGATCCGCAGGACATCGATGCACGTAATGTGCTGGCCAAGCTCGAATGGACACCGGGCGATGACCATCTGATCACGTTCACCGGGGAATGGTTTCGTACCGATCTGGAGTCGGATCGTGAATCCGCTAACGCGGCCGTCGGACCCCCGCCGATTCGTATATTCGACAACACCTTCGGTGACGATCGCAGCGAACGCGAACGTTACGGCATTGCATGGAGCTGGACACCAACCGACAGCGCCTGGTTGAACGAGGTCCGTGCACAGGTGGACTACCAGGAAAGCGAGACCTTCGAGGAAGGTGAGTTCACGGTTACGACCGTCGGCGCTGGACCACCCAGTATCGTCCAACGCACGGACGAACTGGACTACGAGCAGGAACAATGGAGCTCGACCGGCCAGGTGGGCATACAGTTTCCCGATGCGGACTGGTTAAGCGCCATTGTGGGTTACGAGTGGGTGCGCCGGGATACGGGGCAACGTGACTTTGAAACTCAGGTCGGCGTCTTTCCCCCCAGCCCCCTGACAACTGTTGTGGAAGGCAATGTTTACCCACAGAAACTCTACCCGGACACACGCAGCGACCTGATTGGCACCTATGCTCAGCTTAAGATCGAACTACTGGACGGCAAAGTGACGCTTTTACCGAGTGTGCGCTATGACAGCTACGAACTCGACCCCGAACCGGATGCGCTGTTTGATAACGCCAATGTGCTGGGATTTACACCCGCGAGTCTTGACGAAAACGAAGTCACACCACGCATCGGCGCAACCTGGCAGTTGTCTGAGTCCGTGAGCCTCTTCGCCAACTACGCTCAGGGATTTCGTACTCCCGGCGCTGAACAACTCAATCGCATTGGGCGCGTCCCGGTCGCAACCTTCGTACACGACTTTTTACCGAATCCGAATCTGGATCCTGAAACCAGCGAGGGTTTCGAAGTCGGCATACGGGGCAAATGGGCGGCGTTCTCAGGTGAACTGTCCACCTATGACACGGACTACGAAGACTTCATCAACACAACCTTAACCGCGTTCATTCCCGCAGGTGTGATCGGTAACCCATTGACGATCCGGCAGTTCCAGTCAGTTAATATCGACGAGGTGAACATACGTGGTGTTGAAGGCCGGGCCAGCCTGGAACTCGGTGAACTTTCTGAGTCCCTCGATGGGTTCCAGATTCGAATGGTCTTCAACTACACCGACGGGGAAAACGAGACGGATGACCAGCCGCTGAACTCGGTCCCTCCAACCCAGCTGATCCTCGGCGCCCACTACCAGTCTCCGGACGACCGTTGGGGGGTCGAGCTGTACGGCACTTTCGTTGACGAAAAAGACGACGTTGCACCGATTTCGAGCCGCGGCGTGCTTGTCGATCACATAACCCAGGACAGCTACACGACATGGGACCTCTCGTTCAATGTGCGCCTTTTCAATACTGTTCGCTTGAATTTCCAGGCCTCAAACATCTTTGACGAGGACTATGCGGAGTGGCCGGATCTTGTGAACCTGCCAGTCGGTGCTCCACAGGAAGACTACTTCTCAGCACCGGGGCGCTCTTTTGCTGTCAGTCTGAGGACTGAGTTCTAGTGCCCGAGCGACGGCCAATGAGGCGGTGGGTCCGAGGACTCACCGCCGTTGGCCTCTCACTGATCGTGGCACTCGGGTGGTACGCCTACGACCGTTTTGTATCCCCAACACGGATCGCACTGGTCGACTACCCGAGCTTCACGGCAGCACGGATCTACAAGGAAGTCGACACCCGCTGGATCGATATTGAGGTCATCCCGCTGGCTGAGCTCGACCGGGCGGAGGGTGCTGACCTCATTGTCGTTTTTGGTCGGGGTCTGTCACTCACGCAGGACGAGCAATCACGCTTGAGGAGTTTCGCGCAGGAGGGCTCAACACTTTATGTAGAAAGTCCCACCAATCCCAACGTGGACGTCACAACCCTGAGTGGAGAAGCCCTCGACCGCGTGAGCGCCTATTTCGCTTTCGGAGGTTCCGCCAACTACAGAAGCCTCCTGGCTTACGTTCGCCGGGAGATTGACGGCAAAGGCTTCGGGGCAGGCACACCCGCCGAACCCGCGCCAATTCCTCGCGACGTACTGTTCACGCAGGATGACGACGTGCTGTTTGATAGTGTGGACGCTTTTGAGGCTCACAACAAAGCGAATGGCACCTGGCACGCCGGTGGACGGAAACTGGCGCTCGTGACCAGCGTCCCTGGACCATTCAACGCCAATCGCGATCACCTGGATGCAATGATTGGTGCCTTTAACGCGAACGGTTTCAACGTCTACCCAATCGCCAGCGTCGGAAAACGGCTGCAGTTTCTGCAGGAAATTGCTCCCGACGGCGTCATTTACACGCCACATGGCGCCCTGACCCTGGGGCGACGCGATGAGGCCATCGCGTGGTTGAAGGAGACCGGGACGCCGCTTTTTACACCCCTGTCCGTCTTCCAGCTCCACGACGAATGGCTGGCTGACCCTCAAGGGTTCAGTGGACCGCTCCTGACAATGAACCTCGTTCTGGCGGAACTGGATGGCGGGATCGATCCCTATGCGGTTGTTGCCCAGTTCCCGGATGCCAACGGGCTCGCGGCTTTTCAGGCAGTCCCCGGCCGACTCGAACGCTTCGTCAAGCGAGTTGTCCTTCATCTGGATCTCAAGTCGAAATCCAATGCGGACAAACGTCTTGCAATTGTCTTCTTCAAAGGCCCGGGGAAAGGCGCGCTGACTGCAGGGGGGCTGGAAGTGGTCCCGTCGCTACACCGCTTTCTCCTTGAGCTGCAGGAGGCCGGGTACAACCTCGGCAACCTGCCAGCGGATACCCCTGCATTCGAAGCCATGATCATGGAACAGGCGCCGCTCCTTGCGCCATACGCCGCGGGCGACATGGCCCGGTGGCTGGCCTCGAACAAACCCGCCTGGATCAGCACAGGTGACTATATCGATTGGTGTAATGAGCGGATCGGCAGCGAACAATGCACTGCCGTCGAACGCAGGTACGGGCCACCTCCAGGCAGTTACCTGGCCGCGACTGATGGCTCGAGGCTGGCAGTTGCACGACTCCAGTTTGGCAACGTCGCGGTGTTACCACAGCCTTTGCCAGCGGTAGGTGAAGACAGTTTTCGGCTTGTCCATGGCGCGGGTGTTGCACCACCCTACCCTTATGTCGGTGCGTATCTCTGGGTACAGAATGACTTTCAAGCCGACAGCATTATGCATTTCGGTACCCACGGCAGTCTCGAGTTTACCCCCGGCAAGCAGGTTGCCCTGGCGAACAACGACTGGTCCGATGCCCTGATTGGTGACATGCCGCACTTTTATGTGTACACGATGAACAACGTCGGCGAAGCCATCATCGCCAAGCGCCGCTCGTACACAACTATTCTCTCTCATTTGTCACAGCCCATTGCAGAAGCCGGATTGACGGATGAACTCTTAAGCTTGAGGAATGAGCTGGATCGATGGCGACGAGCAGCTGGACCAACAAAGTCGGAACGGGCCAACGACATCCGGCAACTTGCTGTCTCCCTGGACCTGATGCAAGCCCTGGAACTACCGCAAGACAGCGAATGGGATAGCGATCACTTCCTCAGGGTCTCAAACTTTGTCGAACGACAGGAAACCACGCGTATCGCTCTCGGCCTGTATACCTGGGGCGATGGTTACACTGAACAGGATGCTCGCGAGACCGCTGTACAGATGACCGAAGGGCCGTTGGCCGCTGCCTTGCTCAGCCTCGACCGACAACGTGGGGAAGACGTTGCCGTCTATGAAGACGATCAGGCTCAGTTCAATGAAAGATACGGTCAACAAGCCGAAACTGCCGTCCAGGACACCCTGGCCGGTGTCGGCTCGGAGATTGTGCTGGCAGATCTTCTTTCACCATCAGAACGCGAGCGTATGACGACGCTCAGAACTGCCCTGGCTCGACCTGATGACGCGAGTCTCGTTCGCGGCTTCATCGCGATGGCTGACGCGTCTGAGAATAGCGACCCAGGCTCTGCTGTATCGTTCGACCGCCCCGCACTTATGGAGGCGCTCATCCCTGTTCTCGCTGATCCCCGGAAACGGGAGTTGGTAGAGACCTGGCGTTCTGAACAACAGCTTCAGCGCTCGATCGACAGTCTGAACCCGGATACACGTGCAAGAGCAGAGAGAATTGCGACTGTCATCCCGGCAATGAAACGAGCCCTGGCATTGACGGCTGAACCCGACATGCAACAATTATTGCGGCAATTACAGAACAAAGATGCGCGTGCGGCATTTGTAGAACTGCTCGATGACCCCAACCTGTCACAAACTGTAACCGCAGAGAAAGACGCCTATCTTGCGACGCTCGCGGGACACGCCCGCTCGATCACGAACCTGGCCGAGCTGCGGGCGTTCAACAACCAGGAAGAGATGCTGCGGCGATTGCCGGAAATGAGCCCGGAGGATCTGGAAACGGCGACCCAGGTCATGCAGTTCTACGCCGATGCGACTGCTTTGCCTGAGGCGTTGATCACCCATCCAGGCGAAAGCGAAGGTGAAGGTCTGCTTCAAAACGCAGCATATATAGCGAAACGCGCCTTAACACTCATTGCTCGCGAAAACAGCCGACGTGAAACCCTGGACCGCGGCTTTCTCGATGTCGCCGACAGAATCCAGGGGCTCGTGACAAACCTGCCCGGGAGACTCACCGCGATTCACGACAGCAGCCAGGCAGAAAAAGCTGCCGGGCTCGCAGCACTAAGCGGAGCATTTATCCTCCCTTCACCCGGAGGCGATCCCGTGGTGGCGCCGATGGCGCTTCCAACAGGCCGCAACCTGGTCTCGCTGGATGCCGAACGTACACCCAGCGAAGCTGCCTGGCGCGTGGGTCGCACACTTGCTGAAGAACTGATCAATCACTACCAGAACCGGCATGGTGAGTTTCCAAACAAGATAGCAGTGACGCTGTGGCCGAACGAGTTTATTCAGAACGAAGGCGCGATGGTCGCACAGATACTTCACCTGATTGGTACGGTGCCCGTGCGTGACCCGTTTGGGCGTGTGACTGACATCCGTCTGGCAGACCCCGCCACGCTGGACCACCCCCGAATTGATGTAGTCGTCCAGACCGCTGGTCAGTTCCGCGATCTGGCAGCGAGCCGCCTTTATCTCATCAACAAAGCAATCGCCCTCGCCGCTGCTGAAGGTGACAATCCCATCGCCGCAAGCACACTCGACGTCGAACGGAAACTGCTGGAAAACGGAACTTCCCCCCTCGAAGCGAGAAATCTCGCTACAGAAAGAATCTTCGGGGGCGTAAACGGAAACTATGGTACAGGCATCATGGAGTACGTCGAAAACAGCGGCACGTGGGGCCACGCAGACGAGATTGGGCAACAATACCTCGTCAACATGAACGCCCGCTACGGTTCATCCGAAGGCTGGGGTGAGAACCACCCCGGGTTGTTTGCCGCTGCTCTTCTGGACACAGATGCCGTTGTACAGCCACGGGCAAGCAACCTGAATGGTCCTTTGTCCCTGGATCACATGTATGAATTCATGGGGGGTTTAAGTCGAGCTGTAGAGACGGTGACCGGCAAGTCGCCGGAAGCCTACTTCGATGACTATCGCACGAGTGGCGCAGCCACCGTCACGACACTCGCGGATTCTGTAGCCGAGGAAATGCACGGGACGCTTCTGAATCCGAAGTATATCGCTGCGCTGCAAGCCGGGGGCGCCTCTTCCGCGGCGACCTTCGCGGAAACATTTCGCAACGGGTTCGGATGGGAAACGATGCGGCCGCAAACCATTGGCGATGAATCCTGGAACGCCCTTTTTGACGTCTACGTGCAGGATCGCTACAACCTGGACCTCAAATCCTTTTTTGAGCAAACCCACCCGCAATCGCTGCAGGAGATGACGGCTGTCATGCTCGAGACGGCTCGCAAGGGATTCTGGGCTGCCAGCGACGCTCAACGTGAGCAACTCGCTGCTCTGCATGCTGAGCTCATCGAAGCCCACGGCGCAGGGTGTAGTGAGTTTGTGTGCGGTAACGAACCGCTACAAACATTCATTGCAGAGTTACTACCCGATACAGCCAGCGCCAGCTACCAGGCGACCCTCCAGCAAGCAACCTCTAACCCAAATGCACAGGAATCACTCGTGTTGAGTGAACGCTCTCAAGCCCAACGCGACGAAGATCAAACAGACAAACAACCCGACGCCACACGGGATAGCGGTGAAGCAGAGATCGTTACGGACAACTCTCTCCAGTGGGGAATCGTTGTGCTGCTGGCCATACTGTTATTGGGTTTTGGTTTGCTTGTTTTGCGCGCAAGAAGGCGAACCGCTTGATTGTATTGCTCGCGACAAGTGCAGCGATGGCATCCGCAGTCGCCTTCATGGTGTCGTTAGCCTTCTCCACCCGTTTCTGGCCGGGCTTTATTGTTGCAGGAATCGGATTTGCATTTGTCCTGGCTTTTCCGGTTATGGAGGCCATGACCACGCTGCCAAGTGATACGTTACAACGGAGCTTCAGTGATCCGACGTGGGTGGAAGTGTATGCCATGATTATTTGCCTGGAAGCTTTGCTCGCTGCCAGCGCACTGTGGTATTCGACTTCCCGACGGGCTTACCTGCGCAACGTCGTACTGCTTCTCCCCATGCCTGTGACCGTTGCCGCTTTATTTGCACTGGCACAGGCCTCAATGGTGCACGGTCCACGCATTAATCTCGAACTCCTGGGCTGGGCCGGGCTGTGTGGCGGCCTTGTCCTGGCCATGGCGGTGACCGGGGTTACCTGCTTCATCAAAGTGAGGGCGCCAGACTTCGTGCTGGAGCTGAGTCTTTTTCTCAGGCTGCTGGCAATGTTGTTCGCGGCTGGGATGATTTCCCTGCAAATGCACCGGCCTACACCCGTCATAGAATTCCAATCAGAAGGATTTCTCATTTTCCTGATCGTCTGCCTGGTGTTTACTTCCTATGGCTATTTCCGGAGACCACACTACTGATGTCCTGGCTCAGCCAATCTCTTTATTGGATCACAACCGGCCTTCTGATCCCGACCGTCTGCCTGCTGCTCGTATGTGTGTTCAGGGCGCTCATGTTGTGCGGTACAACCATAGCCGCTGCATTGGAACGACGTCGCTATGGTGATGACGTCGATACCTCGTTTGCCGATCCACAGTATTCGAGTTCCGATCTGCGCAATATCCAGTTGCCCCCTCAGTCACCGTTGGGTCAGACCATCAATGACCTGGTCAGCCTGGGGAAGGTCCAGGGTCAGATCCAGCGGATCCTGGCGCAGCTCGAGATCACGCACACCAGAAGCATCTCCGAGGCACGTTTGCTGGCGCGTGTGGGCCCGATGCTTGGTCTGATGGGAACCCTGATCCCCCTGGGACCAGCCCTGCTTGGTCTCGCCGAAGGTGACCTGCAAAGCCTGGCAGAGAATATGCTCGTGGCATTTGCCACCACGGTAATTGGGCTGTTGGCAGGTGGCCTGGGATTCGCTGTTCAACAAACCAGACAACGTTGGGCCGCCGAGGACCTCGCACGGGCCGAGTTTGCGGCATCACTGTT
>JANQFF010000228.1 GCA_028277965.1 Pseudomonadales bacterium | reverse complement strand
TCTTGGTAGTGCTGATGTAGTTCTTGATGGTGAGATAGCTGTCGAGAGGACGCCCTGCCCAGTTCTTGCTGATCTCGCTGAACAGCCTGTGCTCGATGGTCATTGGGCGTGGGGCTTCTACGCTTCCGGCAAAAAAACACCCCATCACATCGAGCAAACCGATGCGCAGAACAAATGGTGGCAATCAAACGGAACGCGTGTCAATCGAATCATCCCCTGTATCAGCGATCCGATCGCTGGCTCAATGTGCTGGATGGACACGGTCGTCCGCGTGGAAAAGGGTTGATCGGGCTTCAACGTTTGAGCAGTTCTGGCGAGGATCTCGGAAGATCTTCAGCCGTTCAGGGAAGCTGGCAGCTCGCTGAAGAAAATGTGTCCTGTCCTTCGACAATGTACTGCCCGCTGGCGTTGTCCTGTACTTTGAACTCGATTCTATGGGTCGCGTTCAACGTACCGGAGACCTCGCGACGAAAGTATCCATTGCTCAACGTGCCCGGGCGGCAGTCGTATTCGAGGCAGAGATAGTTCCACGCCGCGCTCCATCCGCGGTCCTCATGGTAGAGGGCCATGGTGTTGTCGCTGACATAGGCGATGCCGAACTCACCGCATTCAGAGGTGCTGTCGCAGCTGTCGGTCTGCTCATTGCATTCATCCGCGCTGCAAGGGGGCTGGCCATTCTCGCAGACTGCCGAGATGCACTGCTCGATCCCGTTGCAGAACAAGCCGTCATCGCAGAGAGCATCACTGGGCTGATAGGCGCAGTTGTCCTGCAATTCGTCGCACTGGCCCAGTTCGCAGCCGTTGTCGGGGCAGGAGATTGGCGTTCCTGGGTGACAGAAACCGGAGATGCATTGTTCGTTCCCATTACAATAGAGACCGTCATCACACTGCACATCGCTCTGGCAACCCGGTGCGTCCAGACGGCAGCTCTCGGTCGAAAACGTGTCCTGTCCATTGACGATGTATTGGCCTGCCGCACCGGCAGAGTCCTGTACCTTGAACTCGACATTGTACGTCGTCCCGAGAACACCGGAAAACTCTTTGACGTAGTAGCCGTCCTCGAGTTCTCCGGGTACGCAGTATCCGTTCAGACAGAGATAGTGCCAGCTCGCGCTCCAACCCTGGTCTTCGTGGAAGACCGCCAGCATGCTCTCGTCGACATAGGCGATGCCGAATTCACCGCAGCCGGTATGGGTGACGCACTCATCGCTCTGTTCATCGCACTCCTGGCCTTCGCATGGATTCGCACCGTTGATGCAG
>JANQFF010000205.1 GCA_028277965.1 Pseudomonadales bacterium | reverse complement strand
TTGACTTCTTAGAGGGCATGGTTGATCCTTCGCCCACGGGATGGGGCGGGCGACTAACGATCCCCGTAGGTGCCAAAACAGGAGGCGGATTGTGGAAGTCGGGCAACCTGTAGAGGCCACAACAAGACACTTGCCGCATTGAACGAGAATGATCACCTGCTCATCTGGGCGGGTGATTTGTTGTCAACAACTGTCCGAGGTCTTGGCGATGGCTGGCAAGAATAATTTGGACAAAAACGGATCTTTCCAGTAGGAAGTTGTAATGAAAAACCTAATGCACAAGCTCACTGATGTCGGGCGCATAGCGTTGGTCATGCTCGCCCTGGGGGCGACATCTGCCACCGTGTCGGCGGCCACTCTGAGCGATATCTTTCAAGCTGCTGACCAGATGAACGAAGCAGCCAAACGATCACAGGCAACAATCGATGCCTTGACGGAAGAGACGCGCAAGCTCCTCAGTGAGTACAAAACGGTTCTCAAAGAAATCGAAGGGCTGCGGGTATACAACCGCCAACTCGAAAAGCAGATCGCGAACCAGGAACGTGAGATGTCCGATCTGTCGACGTCCATCGACGAGGTTACGGTCATCGAGCGTCAGATCACACCGCTGATGTTGCGCATGATTGACGGGCTCGAGCAGTTTGTGGGTCTCGACATGCCGTTCTTCCTGAAAGAACGTCGTGACCGCCTCGATCGTCTGCGCGACACAATGGACCGGGCTGACGTTGCAGTCTCCGAGAAGTTTTCAGTCCTGCTTCGCGCGTATCAGATTGAAAATGAGTACGGACGGACGATGAACACATACGGCGACACAATCGAGATCGCCGGTACCGAACGCAAGGTCGATATTCTTCAGATCGGTCGGGTTGCGCTCTTGTATCAGACCCCGGACGGTCAGGAAACCGGGATGTACAACAAGAACACCCGTCAGTACGAGCCGGTCGGTGACGAGTACCAGGCATCCGTCCGGCAGGGCATCCGTATGGCTCGACAGCAGGCCACTCAGGACATGTTCAGCATTCCAGTCCACGGCGCGGAGACAGCACAATGAAATTGAGCAGCAGAAATCTATTCATTAGTGTCCTCACCGCAGGACTTCTGGCAACTGGCGCTGTCTCTGCCCAGGAAGCAGAACCAGCGCCCGATGTCGACCTTGTGGTCAACGAGGCAAATACCCTCGATGAGCTCCTGCAGAACGTACAGGATCGTCGGGTGGTCGAATCCCGGGAGCACACTGAACGGGAACGCCGTTTTACGGAAGATCGTGCCAATCAGCAGAAACTGCTGGACGATGCGATTGCCGAGCGACGACGCGAAGAACGCCGTTCCGACCGTCTGGAAACCCAGTTCGAAGAAAACGAAATTCGCATTGGCGACCTGACGGAACAGCTCGACAAACGTCTGGGCAGTCTGCGTGAGCTCTTCGGTGTTCTCCAGCAGGTTGCGGGCGATACCCGCGGACTTTTCGAAGCCTCCCTCATTTCCTCCCAGTTCCCGAACCGGGGTGACTGGCTCGGCGAACTGGCCGCGAAGATGGGCACAGCCAGCCAGCTGGCCACGATCGCTGAAATGGAAGACCTCTGGTTCGAACTCCAGCGGGAAATGACCGAATCCGGCAAGACAGCCAAATTCCAGGGCACCATCACCAAACTCTCTGGTGAGAAGGTCACCACCGACATCGTCAGGCTCGGCAGCTATGCGCTCATCGGTGAAGGCGAGTATCTGCAGTGGGATCCGGACACCCAGGCAATCATCGAACTTGCCCGTCAGCCGACGGGTCGCCACGTGGACACAGCGGAAGCCGTCCAGGTAGCCGCTCCCGGGGAGATTGTCGAATTCTCCATTGATCCGTTGCGCGGATCACTTCTGGCACTCCTGATTCAGGCGGCTACGCTGGGTGAACAGGTTGGTTCCCTCGGCGCAGTTGCCGAATGTTACCTGCCTTTCTGTGACGGCCAGGGTGGGATGCCCGGAGCCATCATCATTCTCGGTGGTTTCCTTGGTGTACTGCTTGCGCTCGAAAGGCTCGTGACGCTGTCAATGGTCGGCGCGAAAGTGAATGCACAGAAGAAGAATCCGACACCGAGCGACGACAATCCGCTGGGCAGGGTTCTGAAAGTCTACGATGAGAACAACGACGTTGACGTTGAAACGCTGGAGCTCAAACTTGGCGAGGCGATTCTGGGTGAAACACCGCGTCTGACGAGGAACATCTCACTCATACAGGTGATCTCCGTTGTTGCGCCGCTCACCGGACTGCTCGGAACGGTGATCGGGATGATCGAAACCTTCCAGGCTATTACGCTATTTGGTGCCGGTGATCCTAAAACGATGGCAAGCGGTATTTCCAAAGCGCTTATGACGACGGTACTGGGTCTCTGTGTGGCGATCCCGACAACGCTTCTTCATGCTCTCGTTAATCAGCGATCCAAGTCGGTGATTCACGTACTTGAAGAACAGAGCGCGGGCATTATCGCCGAGCACGCCGAAAAGTCCGGCCAGCCGCTGGGTTAATCGGGAGGCAGTAGATGTTTGGTGACGCGTATCTGGCAATTATCCGCTTCATGGAGCAGGGTGGTGACGTACTCTGGTTAATCGCCCTCATCACTTTCCTGATGTGGACCCTGATTTTCGAACGCATCTGGTTTTTTCAGACTGAGCACAAAAGCATGGTCCGCGAAGCCACAGAGCGTTGGGAAGGCAGGGAGGAAAGAAACTCTTGGAGCGCACACCAGGTACGCGAGGCCATCATATCGGACGCATCAGACCGCATAACCGGCTCTCTGCCGATTATCCAGACCTGTGTGGCGCTGTGCCCGCTGTTTGGTCTCCTCGGTACGGTGACGGGAATGGTCGCTGTATTCGATGCAATGGCCACACAGGGGGGTAACGCCCGCTCGATGGCCGCAGGTGTATCGATGGCAACCATCCCGACCATGTCGGGTATGATTGCATCGTTGTCAGGCCTGGTGGGCAGCACGTTTCTGAAACGGAAAGTGGACTACGAGATAGAATTGTTCGAAGACCACCTGACATTGGATCACTAGCGGATCAGTAGGGGAGTTTGAATGCGTAAATTCAAGCGGCGAGGAGGCGGTGACGACGAGTCGGATATTAATCTGACGCCAATGCTCGACGTTGTGTTCATCATGCTGATCTTCTTCATCGTGACAGCAACGTTCATCAAGCAGGCGGGGATTAACGTCAACCGGCCCGATGCCATGACTGCTGAACAGAAACCCACTGTTGCGATGCTGATTGCGATCAGCCCCAACGGTGAAATATGGATAGATAAGAAGCGTGTCGATCCTGCTGCCGTACGGGCGCATATCGAAAAACTACATGCCGAGAATCCGAAAGGAGGCCTGGTTGTCCAGGCTGACAAACAATCGACAAACGAGAAGTTGATGGCCGTTTTGAGCGCAGCACGTGCAGCGGGACTGCAGGAAGTTGCGATCTCAACGGAGCAATAAGGTAGGTACTCATGATTGTACGTTACGCAATAGGAGTCTCCCTCGGTGCAGTTGTCACGTTTGTGTTGTTCATGATCATGCAGGCTGTGATCGCGAACGATGGCGCAAACATCGACGAGGGTGTTAAAGGCAAACTGCTCGATATGGTCAGGCTCGAACCTGACGAAGACATCCAGACCAAACAGCGCAAACCCAAGCCACCACCTCCGCCGGATGAACCACCGCCGGATATGCCCAAACCCACCTTCGATTCTTCAGATGTCTCCCAGGGGATGGATATTGGCGCGGTTGACGTCAATGTCGATCTGAATGTCGGTGGAGGCGGATTCAGTTCGGACGGTGAGTACCTGCCAATTGTCAAAGTAGCGCCGGTCTACCCCCGTCGCGCCCAGACGCGGGGCATTGAAGGTTACGTGCTGTTGCAGTTCACGGTGACAAAAACCGGCGCGGTCAAGGATCCGGTTGTCGTTGAAGCAAAGCCGCCGGGTATTTTCGATCGAGCAGCGATGAACGCCGCCCTCAAATTCAAGTACAAGCCCAAAGTGGTCAACGGCGAAGCCATCGACGTCGGCGGTGTTCTCCACCGCATAACGTTTGAGCTTCAGGACTGAGGAGCTATCAGATGAGTCGGTTATTTAGAACACTGCTGGCAACAGCGGTTTGTTTTGCGGTGCTCGGGGGCATTGTCCCCGGAACGGTGTCAACGGCCGTTGCCGCCGAAGATGAGAAACCGCAGCGTAAAACGCGCCGCGTGCCTTCCATGAGTGAAGCTGTCTACAAGAAGCTCGCCGAGGCCCAGGAAGCAATCGATATCAAAGATTACGCCACAGCCAAGACAGTGCTGCGGGAAATGCTCGAGCGTTCTAAGCGCTATAACAACAACGAGATTGGGCAGGTCCACAACATGCTGGGGTACGTTTTCTTCCTGGAAGAGAACTATCAGGCCGCCATACGTGAGTACAAGGTTGTCATCGCCCAGGGTGAGGACATTCCCGAGGGCCTGGAAACGACCACACTGTATACGCTTGCGCAACTCTCGTTTGTCGAAGGTCAGTATCAGGACGCCCTCAACTATATGGAAATCTGGATTACCAAGGCGGATAACCCCGGACCCGAACCTCGAATCTTCATGGGTCAGGTCTATTACCAGATGAAAGACTATCCCCAGGCGATTCAGCTCATCGAGCAGGGGATATCGATCGCCCGAGACCGCGGCACCAAGATCAAGGAAAACTGGTGGCAGCTTCTTAACTACCTGTATTACGAGCAGGAAAATATGCCGAAGGTCATCGAGATTCTGGAGATCCTCGTGCGGGATTTCCCGAAACGCGATTACTGGGTGCGTCTGGCCGGCATGTACGGTCAGGAAGGCAACGAGGAGGCACACCTGCATACGCTGCAAGCAGCATACGCGGGCGACTACCTGGACAAACAGTCCGACCTGACCAACCTGGCGGGCCTGCTGATGCAGTTTGAAGTGCCTTACAAAGCGGCCAAAGTCCTGGAGAAGGGGATCGCCGAAGAAATTGTGGAGCGCGATTCCAAGAACCTGCGGGCACTGGGTCAGGCCTGGCAGCTCGCACAGGAAGTTGAGAAAGCAATTCCGGTTCTGGAAGATGCCGCAAAACTGTCAGACGACGGACGTATATTCGACCAGCTCTCGTACGTCTATCTCGAGGCGGACCGCTACGACGAATGTGTCACAGCGGCTAACCGCGCACTGGACAAAGGTGGCCTGCGCAAGGAGCAGAGCACCTATTTCATCCGTGGTCTCTGTATGTACAACAATCAGGATCTCACGGATGCTCGTGGATCCTTCGTATCCTGCCGTAACGAGGCACGCCGCGAGGAAGACGATCTGAACGTGCGTACCTGCAGCCAGTGGATAACGTTCATCGACCGCGAAGTCGATCGCAACGCTCAGCTTCGGGCCGCCGGAAACTAACTCACCACAACTTACGTATAATTAACCGGCCTGGTGTGCCAGACACGCCAGGCCGGTTTTTTTTTGACTGGAGAAAATGTGTTTACCGGAATTGTGCAGCATCTGACCCGCGTTCATTCTGCTGACAGGGAAGACAACCTGTTGCGGTTGTCGCTGAACCTGCAGGGCATGACGGAGGGTCTACAGACGGGCGCTTCCGTCGCCGTTAACGGTGTGTGTCTTACGGTTGTACGAATCGAACATGATCTCATCTACTTTGATGTCATTCCGGAATCCCTGGAACGCACAAACCTTGGCGACATAACGGCCGGGGACCTGGTAAACGTTGAACGTTCTTTCCGGGTCGGTGACGAGATTGGCGGACATGTGGTGTCCGGCCATGTGAGCGGAACCGCGCGTCTGACCGATCGGCGGGTGACAGGTCACGATCATGTGATCAACCTGAGTGTAGACGAGGACTGGTTCAGGTTCATTTTTCACAAGGGGTTTATTGCCCTGGATGGCGCCAGCCTGACCGTTTCCGATGTGAATCGTGATGCCGGAACGTTTCAAATCAGCCTTATCCCCGAGACACTCGAGCGAACAACTCTGGGGCATGCGGCCATCGGTGCGCGAATTAATGTTGAGGTTGATGCTCAGACAGTCTCGTCCGTGGAAACTGTTGAACGGGTGATGGCTGATCCCGACTGGCAGGAGCGTTTCAGAAAGCTCGGTTAAGCTCGTTTTTGCTGGGTGTTACGGAGTTCGGTGATGACCGATTGAAGCGCTCGGTCGAAAACCTGAGACTCGTCAATCATATTCAGTGCCCCCTGTTTCAGGAGTTCAACCAGCTCTTTTCGATTCTTCTCCGCAACCTTCATCCCACGGCGGTTGACGAAGACATAAACAGAACCGGGTTGGGTCACCGTTGCCAGCTTGCAGCGTAGCGGCAGGTTATCCGCTTCGGTGATCTCCACCCAGGTGCCTTCCGTGATGTCCTTCAACTGCTCCGCAATCGCAGGATCAACAGCGACAGGTTCTTCATCGTAGTCGACGGCGGCCAGCACAATCGCCTCCATCTCAACACCATCGTCCATCTCCGGGCGGGAATCGTCTTCCAGGAACGCAAGGTCGTTTTCAGAGAGTTTTTCAAGATGACTCGCCAGCCATTCACTGACTCGCAGCACTTCTTCAACCGGGGCGCCAAGATCATTCATGCCCTTGGTGATGTCAGCGATAATACCGGCTGCCTTGGTCAGCCGCAGTTCGATGTCGCCGGACGTTGAAAGTGGCTGTAATGCCCAGAGCAGATCGTCCAGGGTCGCAACACCGTTCATCCACGCTTCGGACTCCACACCTTGTTTGACACAACGCAGGGTCAAAACCTTGCTCCAGGTTTCGCTGATGAACTTGCCTGCTTCAGCGGGCAGCCGCAAGCCGGAGGCTTTCTGGTTGATCAGCTTTTGAACCTGCAGTTTGGCCTGAAGTGTCCTGGCTTTCCCGGCTTCAGATTCGCGTACGCGCTGCTCGACGAGGACACTGCGCCGGGCGTCTTTTGCAACAAACTTCCTGAAATCGTCCAGTAGGTCGTTGAAAATCTCCGCGCCTTCAGAAAATTCATTCAAGACCCTCAACACAACCGACTCGATTTTGTCGTACAGGGCATCGCGTTTGAGTTCCTGGGCACTGCTCCAGCCGATACCCGCGCTCGACAACTCATTCAGGAGGGCTCGGGCCGGGTGAGCTGATTTCTCAAAGAAGGTCTTGTCGAGAATCGCAAGCTTAACCAGCGGTATCTGCAATCGGGCGATGAGCGCCTTCATCGGGATAGCGAGGTTCTTGTCGTTGAGAATATAGTCGAACAGGAGACCAATAAAATTTACCGTGTCGTCGTCTGCCTGGCGCAGGCCTTTCTGCCCACCTTCCGACTGGCCAGCCTGTGTGGTGACCAGAAGCCTGAGATCGGGGGAAGCGGGTACCTCAGACGCATCGATATCATCCAGCTGAGAGTGGTCCTGGATTGACGACAGGATTTTCAGGAGCTCACTGGGATCCATTGCAGCCTCAGCTGCCGGACCCGAACCTGCACTCGAGCCAATTGGGGTGGCTTGCGGTATGCCATCACCCTCACGCATCCCCGCGAGAAGGTTCTGCACAGTATTGAATCCGAAGTCCGGGGGAATTACGGACTGTCCGCCCGGTTGACCGCCCGGTTGACCGCCCGGGGGCGGCGCTGGTGACGCTGCAGCGTCTGCCGCGGCGTGGGCGACGGTGTGAGTCCCGGTCGGTTCTAACCCGGCTGTTTTTGCCGGTGGGGGTCCCGGAGGCCGACGATCGTTTTGGATCTGATTAGGCATCTCCGGCATGACCTTTGCGTCAATCAGTATCTGATTTGCCGCGTCATACACACTTTCGAGACGTTCCATTACGAACCGCTCAAAGAGCTTCATCAGGATAATGCGGATTTTGATACCGACATCGATCCCTTCGAGCGCCTTAGAGAAGTTTGTGCTCAGCGCGTACGGTCCGAGTGGATTGCTGCGTTCGTTGATCTTGTCGTCCTCTGATAGTGAATCAAGACGCTTTGTCAACTGCATGACGGGGAGGCTGTATTGGCTGGTTACCTTGGACACAATCCCTGAGACAGCAACTGTAATTTCCAGGTCTTCCTGGTCCAGCAGCGCGTATTTATCCTCTCCCTCTACCTCAGGTTTGGGTTCTTCAGGTCCGCCAAAGGCGAGATCGAAACCTGAGGCGAAGAATTTGAAAAAGGAGGCTTCGATCTCTTCACGATGCAACCGGATCATCCGCATCGAGTCGAAGTACATTTCCTGCTGATCTTCCGACTGAGCCCGGTCGGCCATCTCAAAGAGAGCATCATCCGTATTGTTGAAAAGCTCTCCGATCAGACCGATCAACAGCTTTTCGGTCTCCAGACGCATGGTTTGAACAACAGGCGGCAGAGAGACACGGGGGCGATGTGCCTCGACTTCTAAATCCACTATTGTTGCTTGACCCACGCGAATCGCCCGTCTAAACGATCTTTAAACGACATTACATCAGTAAATCGCCCTCGCAGCCGCGCTCTGAAGCACAGATCCAATGGGTACTGCATCACGAAAAAAGATGATCACCAGTCACACCCAAAACGGCGGCTCCGGCACGTTTTCGGCGAAGCCTTACAGGAGATCAGACACTAGCGTGCGAACGCAGTCGTATGAAAGTCTCGCCAGTCGAGAATATCGGTTGCTGCTCCGGATTTGAGCTGTACACCAATGAAGTGGAGTTCTGCGCCGTTTTCGTCGTATTCAGACGTTGGGCGACTCCAGCGCACCTCGCCAGCAAGAAAAAACTTGCCAGGGCGAGAAGCGACATCAACCCATAAGTCGAGAAGGGTGCCCACAGGGACCGCTTCGCTGGTTTTGAACTGTATGCCACCCATGGACATGTTTACCGCCCGACAGGCCAGCGTCTCACCAACCATATCCGGGGCGTCCGCCGCAAGGACAACCTGGGAAAACAGACGGTCGTCGCTATCCAGGCGCGGATGCAAGCGCTTGTCGTTGTTGCTCATGCGCTGGGCGCGCGCGCGGCTGAAATGTATCACGTTGTCAGCCATGATCTGCTCCCTCCTGACCAGAGCCGCTGAGCATAAATCAACGGTCATCCAGCTTCGTAATCGTCCTGTAAATGTCGTGTAGCGAGTTTCTACCGACTCTCTACCCAATTTCCTGCTAAGACTGCGAAATGTGTGCCAACGACATAAATCTTTATCTATCAACGGTTTAGACAATAAACCTAAAGACTTGTCTCTGTCAAAGGTGACCTTGCACGTCGAATGTTTAGCGATAAGGGCAATTTCCATGAGCTGACACGAGACGTTGAGGGATGGACAGTCATGATTTGTACCGTCAACTTCTCTAAAATACGTCAACACTTCAGGTAACCCTATGACGTTTTATGCCGCTTTGGAGCGAGCCTGGCACAAACAGGACTCGCTTGTTTGTGTGGGTCTGGACCCGGACCTGGACCGAATTCCCGAAGCGGTACGACACCACAGCCTTCCATACTACGAGTTCTGTCGACGGATTGTGGACGCAACCGCACCGTTCTGCGCAGCCTATAAACCTCAGGCGGCTCATTTTGGCGCTTTTGGCAGGGAAGGTGAGCTGGCTCAGCTGATTCAATACATCAAGAACCACTACCCGGATCACATTGTCATTCTCGATGCCAAACGGGGTGATATCGGAAGCACCGCGGAGTTTTACGCCAAAGAGGCATACGAGCGGTACGGTGCAGACGCTGTGACGGTCAACCCCTACCTCGGTTGGGACAGTATCGAACCCTATACAGCGTACCCTGAGCGGGGCGTTGTTGTGCTTTGTCGAACGAGCAATCCATCCGGCGACTGGATACAGAACACCGGACACGATCCTGTTTTCGAGACCGTTGCGCGTACCGTCAGCGAATGGAACACAAAAGGGCAGTTCATGCTGGTTGCGGGCGCAACCTATCCTGCTGAACTGGCACATATTCGCAGCATCGTCGACCGGCTTCCGTTTCTGGTACCCGGCATTGGCGCACAGGGTGGGGATCTTGCAGCCGTGGTTGAAGCCGGGCTCGACTCGCAGCAGACGGGCCTCCTGATATCGAGCTCCAGAGGTATCATTTTTTCTTATGAAGAATCGGGTGAAGAAGAGACACATTTTGCCGAAGCCGCGGCGGAAGCTGCGTCGACACTCAACAAATCGATAAACAATCTTCGCAATCAAAACTAGATAATCCCCATAATCAATTGATTTATAAGGATATAAAGTCTGTTACATATTGAGCGTGGTTTCCGGATTGCTCAATTTGGTAAACTCTCCTGCGTAATTTGAAACCGGGTTCCATGACGGAATCCGGTGCTGCGGTCTCGTAAGGGATCTGAACCCATTGCGCAGGACGGGCGCGGGTGCGGTGTGGAGCCGGTTACGGCATTACATGGGAGACTCGCCACGTGACCCCCGATGCGGTCATTTATCGATACCTAGAAATCGTTTCTGCTCCGGTCCTGGATGTGGACCGGTTGTTTGAACTCCTGTGCGCTGATGCGGACCTCCTTGCCAGGTGGCTTGTGCTGCTGGATATACCCGCAGACGCCAGCCTCTTGCGCGCGCGTCTGATTGATATACCCGCAAACTTCACGGATGTGGCTCAATCGCATATATGGAGTCTCTCGGCCTCCACAAACGTGCCGGGGCTCAGCCTCAACCAATGGTCACAGGTACTCACAGCAGCGTGTCTCGCGGAAACGCTATGTACTGATAGCCATCTGGCTGACAAAGCTCTCGACTGCAGGCTGAAGGTCCTCCTGGCCTTGTCTGGTCTGCGCATCAATCAGGATGACGAGATCAACGATCTGCTCGACTACCGGGGAGTGGACCCAGCACTGCTCGAAGGCACAGATGCGCTTCTCAGGGTGTTTGCGATCGCTGACGGTGTACAGACCGGCCGGGCAGGTGCGCTGGCAGAGATGCTCCTCGATATCGACCCAACGTCATTCGAAGCGAAACTCAATGCGGCGACCGCATCCGTTACTGCCTGGTGCGACCGGTTGGGTGTCAACGACCGCGACGATGAAAACTGGTCGCAGCGTATTGCTGTTCTCCAGCAGATTGAAGCGGCTACGGCCGACTTTCAATCAGCTGGCGATTGGTCCGAGTTGTGGGACATGCACGTAGAAGCTTCCCGGGGCGTTTTTCAAAGTACACCTCTGATCTTCCTGCTCGATAGTGACAATACGAGCCTTGTGCTCCTCGATCCGGACCGCGCCACCAGCGTAGCAATCAGCGTGGATAACCGCGCCAGTACGTTTACGCGCCTTATGAGAGAGGGTGGGGCTGAACGTCTGATCGACAGCGAAACACTTGCGGTTGTCGACCGTCAGGTCATGCGCAGCCTCGGGGCGGACGAGGTGTACGTTGTGACATTGGAAAACACCGGGTTGATGGTTTTCCCCGCAGATGATGATCCGGAGGTGGAGTACAGCGCCCGCGTCTATAGCAACCGTGTGTTATCTCAATCCCAATCTCAATCAGTGTCGCCAGTTGACCAGTCTTCCCAGGTGGAAGCATTCAGGCAGGCTGAAATCCTGCGGCTCCGGGAGCTGGTACACGAGGCGAACAACCCGCTCAGTATCGTTCACAACTATCTGCACATACTGGAACTGCGCCTGCAGCATGAACCCGAAGCTGCAGAACAACTTGCGCTCATCGGATCCGAATTGTCCAGGGCAGGCGAGATCTTTGCACGTGCCCGTGATGTACCGGGGGAACAGACAGAGGACACCTCTGTTGAAGATGCCCCGGTTGAACCTGTGAACCTGCACCAGTGGACACATGGTGTAATCGAACTTCACTCCGGCTTTGCCCAACAGCGTGGCGTCAACATCGATGCGGGGGAGATGACAGGGGAAGGTCACATCATCGTGGATGAGGGACGGCTGGCACAGATTGTTGGAAACCTGGTTAAAAATGCCATCGAAGCCTGTACGCTCGGAGGAGAAGTGAGTGTGGGTTTTCACGACGGCATCATGCGGAATGCCCGGTCAGGAGCAGAAATCCAGATACGGGATGATGGCCCGGGCATTCCACGAGAGGTGCTGATGAATCTGAGGGACACAAAAGAGTCTGCCAAGGGCGGAGATCATCAGGGGGTCGGTCTGGCCGTTGCTTATCGTCTGACTGGCGAAGTAGGTGGTGAATTGGACGTGTACAGCTCAGCGACAACCGGCACAATCTTCCGGTTGTTTCTACCTGCGGATCCGCCATCTCAATAGAGGTGCCCTTAAGCCTTGCGCACCTCTAAAATGATTACATACCTTTCATATCGGAACTAGATTAATGGCTAACGACCGTAACCCGTTCGCGTGGGACGACGCCCTCCTGTTGACTGAGCAGTTGACCGAAGAGGAGCGGATGATCCAAACGAGTACGCGTGACTATGCACAGGACAAACTGATGCCGCGAGTGCTTGAAGCAAACCGTCACGAGAAATTCGACCGCGAGATCATGAACGAGTTTGGTGAACTCGGGATGCTCGGCGCCACACTTCCTGAGAAGTATGGCTGTTCCAACGTCAACTACGTGAGCTACGGCCTCATGGCGCGTGAGGTTGAACGAGTCGATTCGGGTTATCGCTCTGCAATGAGTGTTCAGTCGTCCCTGGTCATGCACCCCATCCATGAATACGGGAACGAAGCCCAGCGTGAAAAGTACCTTCCCAAACTTGCGACGGGCGAGTGGGTTGGCTGTTTTGGGCTGACCGAACCCGATCATGGATCCGACCCGGGCAGTATGGTGACCAATGCCAAAGCAGTTGACGGTGGATACGTCCTCAACGGTGCCAAGATGTGGATCACCAATTCGCCAATCAGCGACCTGGCTGTGGTCTGGGCAAAACTCGACGGCGAGATTCGCGGTTTTGTCGTGGAGCGGGGCTTCGAGGGATTCAGCACACCCAAAATCGAAGGAAAAATGAGCCTGCGTGCTTCGGTGACAGGTGAGATTGTGCTCCAGGACGTATTTGTCCCCGAAGAAAACCTGCTGCCGGGTGGCAAGGGACTGGGCGGCCCGTTCGGCTGCCTCAACCGCGCACGCTATGGCATCGCCTGGGGCGCGATGGGGGCTGCTGAGTTCTGCTGGCATGCCGCCAGGGCCTATACGCTGGAACGTAAACAGTTTGGCCGTCCACTTGCCGCCACTCAGCTGATCCAGAAGAAACTGGCTGACATGCAGACGGAAATCACGCTTGGCTTACAGAGTGCCTTGAGAATGGGTCGGCTCTTCGACGAAGGCCGGTTGCCCGTTGAAGTCATCTCACTGATGAAACGCAACAATTGCGGTAAGGCACTCGACATCGCACGTACAGCCCGCGACATGCACGGTGGCAATGGGATCTCGGACGAATTCCATGTGATCAGGCATGCCATGAATCTCGAAACCGTAAATACGTACGAGGGTACCCACGACGTTCATGCGTTGATCCTTGGGCGTGCACAGACAGGGATTCAGGCTTTCACCAGTTGAACTGATATCAGTTTCATATCGGTTTAAGGCAGAAGGCTGCAGTTGACGCCAGAATTTGCCGATTGGTAATTGTACCGGCGCCTGCGCGAATTTATGTTTTTCCGGCACCGAAACAAAAGGGGGAAATATGATTCGTGTAGTAATCGCCGACGGCCAGCTCCTAGTGCGCAGCGGTATCGTCAGAATTCTGAATGACTTGCGTCAAATTCAGGTCGTTGGAGAAGCGGGCAGCGGAGAGGAAGCGATTGGTCTCATTCGCGAAAAGCGTCCGGATATCGCGCTGATGGAGGTCGTTATGCCAGGTATGGGAGGACTGGAAGCAACTCAGCGGATCACCTCGCACGGCGGATCAACCGCTGTTATTGCTCTCACTGCGTTCGCCGAACCGCCATTTCCCGCCCAGATGCTGAAAGCCGGTGCTCTGGGTTTTGTCACCAAGAAGTCGGAACCTGCCGAACTCGAGGTGGCCATACGACGGGTTTTTACCGGAAAGCGATATGTCTGCCACGAGGTCGCCCAGGATCTTGCAAGCTATGCTGTGCAGGAACACACCGACAGTCCGTTTGAAATCCTGTCCCACCGCGAAATGCAGATCATGATGATGGTCGTCGGCTGCCGCAAAGTCAGCGAGATTTCGGGAAGCCTTCATCTTTCACCAAAGACAGTGAACAGCTACCGGTACCGGATTTTCGAGAAGCTCAAGGTCAACAGCGACGTGGAGTTGGTCCTGTTGGCGGTCAAACACGGGATGGTGCCTCTCGGTCCGCTGGCTGGAGAACGCCACGCAACCAGTCTCAATCAGGCTGCGGTAAGCTGACCCGATGACCACCCTCGCCACCTGCCGACGCTGTGAAAGGTTGACCGACTTCCGCTCCGACATCCTCGCGCGTTATCCCGACTACCAGAAAACACCCATAGGCGCGTGGGGAGCGGCAGCATCCAGAATGATCCTCGTCGGCCTCGCTCCGGGCCTGCACGGGGCGGCGCGAACAGGTAAGGCATTTGTCGGCGATGCGAGCGGACAATTCCTGTTCGAGTCGCTCTACGAATGCGGTCTTGCCACCAGCCCGGATCCCGAAATAGCCAGGCTCGTAAACTTGAGAATCACCAATGCGGTTAAATGTCTGCCGCCCGGCAACCTGCCGACAACAGGAGAGGTCAGTGCGTGCAGGGAACATCTGAGGGCAGATCTTTTCGGAATGAATGGGCAGCGCATGCGCAGGAACCGTGTGATTATCTGTCTCGGAACACTTGCACACAGGGCTGTCTATCGATGCCTTGAACAGCCTGTCCAGCCGTTCTCGCATGGCGCATCGTACGCCGTCAGGCCGCATCTGCATGTCCTGAGTTGCTATCACCCGAGTCGTCTCAATGTAAATACAGGTCGTCTGACGAAGCGGATGCTGCTTGACGTGCTCCGTCGAGGCATCGAGCTCGCGGGTTGAGTCCTTTCCTCCAGCTTTGCGAGCGCCTATAGTGCCGGGCTATGGCAGGCCAGACTGAGTTCGATCCCGAACCTTTCCTAAAATCGCTGACGAAAAAGCCCGGTGTCTACCAGATGATCGACGCCAAGGGTGAGGTGCTCTATGTCGGTAAAGCACGCAACCTTAAAAACCGGGTCACAAGCTATTTCCGGGCGGCGGGTTTGCAGGCCAAAACCATGGCCATGGTTTCCAAGATCGCCGACGTTCAGATCACCGTAACGCAGAGCGAAACCGAAGCGTTGTTGCTCGAACAAAGCCTGATCAAGTCAGAACGCCCACCGTACAATGTTGTTCTGAGAGACGATAAGTCTTACCCATACATCTATCTCGCTGATCAGACCGAGTTTCCAAGACTTACGTTTCACCGGGGGGCCAAAAAGAGGGGAGGGAAGTACTTCGGGCCGTTCCCTTCAGCTTACGCTGTGCGGGACAGCATCAACATCCTGCAGAGACTTTTTCAGCTGCGACATTGCGAAGACTCGTACTTCCGTAATCGATCCCGCCCCTGCCTCCAGTACCAGATACAACGATGCAGTGCACCGTGTGTCGGCCTGATCGACGAAGAGGCCTACCGGGAAGACGTAGAACTGGCAGTGATGTTTCTGGAAGGCAAGAGCCAGGAAGTTCTGGATGTCTTCAAGAGACACATGGATGAAGCTGCCCAGGCACTTGATTTCGAACGCGCCGCAAGATATCGGGACCAGATTACCCACTTGCGCAAAGTGCAGGAAAACCAATACGTGCACGGGGAGGGCGGTGATGTCGACGTATTCGCCCTGGCAGAGGGAAATGGCGCGCAGTGTGTTCAAGGGTTGTTCGTACGCAGCGGGCGTATGCTTGGCCAGCGAACGTTCTATCCAAAGAACGAACTCGATCTCGACCCGGAGCCTTTCATGGAAGCGTTTCTTTCACAGTACTACCTGGCGGCACGTAACCGGGATGTCCCGAAGACTGTCATCGTTTCGCACATCGATTCGAAAGATCCGCTGCTTGCAAACGCGCTTTCCGAACAGTCCGGCCGCAAGGTGCAGATCCTGTCTAACGTACGGGGTCAACGCTCGAGATGGCTGGCCCTGGCAATTGAGAACGCTCGGCTGAGTCTCGAGAGTTATCTTGCGAACAAGCGCAATATGTTTGCAAGGTTTGTCGACCTGCAGGAGTCGCTACAGCTGGAGACAATGCCGGAACGTCTGGAGTGTTTCGACATCAGCCACACCAGTGGAGAAGCAACTGTCGCATCTTGTGTCGTGTTCGATACCAATGGTCCGCTGAAGTCCGACTACCGGCGGTTCAACATCGAGGGTGTCGCCCCAGGGGACGACTACGGCGCTATGGAGCAGGCGCTCACACGACGCTACATGCGCCTCGCCCAGGGGGAAAGCAGGTTACCCGATCT
>JANQFF010000150.1 GCA_028277965.1 Pseudomonadales bacterium | reverse complement strand
GTTAAGAAATCGCGGCTAAAGCCGCTCCTACAGAGTGGTATTCCTACCCATGTAGGAGCGGCTTTAGCCGCGATTCTTCAGCCTGCTGATACCTCCGGGACCAGCTCACCCGCATAAAGGCCGCGTCTTTTCAGATTGCCCGTAAACTCGTCGTAGAAATTCTCGGGCACAGAAGTCTTAACCCGTTCATCACCCAGCAGATTGTCCGCCCACTGGCGAACTTCCGGGTATTCATCAATGAGACCCGTCTGAAGCCATTCGTCCACGATCAGAAAACGCTGCAGGAACGGCGCGTATGCCGCATCCACCAGGCAGATTTCTTCACCGCCGAAGAACGGTCCGGTTGACGCGTCCTGCGTGAGCGCTTCAGTTATCTTCGCCAGGCGCGCCTTCGCTGTGGGTATCCGCTCCTCAACATCGGTCAGCGTCTTGCCGTAGTAAACGCTCAAACCTGATGCAAACGTCGGAACAAAATCTGTCCACGCCCTGTGACGTGCCCTCTCAATCGGGTCTTCCGGATGCAGCCGCGGTGGAACCACTTCATCGAGGTATTCCGCTATGGCGTTCGACTCGAACAGCGGCTGATCGTCGACATTCAGTACGGGCACCTTGCCGTGCGGAGAAATCTCGAGGAACCAGTCCGGTTTGTTTCTGAGATCAATGTAGGTGACTTCGAATTCGACGTTCTTAACGCGCATCACAATCACGGCGCGTTGTACCCAGGGTCACGTAAATGAACTGATAAGGTGGTATTTCATGTCTTTCTCCCGCAGCTCGTTCGAACATACGCCGCACCCCGGTGTTGCGCAACCGGGTTCGAACAGGCCAACATCGGTGGTTTCCATACCAGTGAGCAACCATGACCGAGCCATATGTTTCCGTCGAGCGCGACGGCCCTATCGCCATCGTTCATTTCGACCGGCACAAAAACCTGAACGCGTTCGACGGGCAACTCATCGTCGAGCTGACCGATGTCGCGAGATCGTTCCACGACGATCTGGAAACACGAGCGGTCGTCCTTACCGGCAGTCAAGACTACTTCTCAGCGGGTGCCGACATAGAAGACATGGCCACCCGCTCGGATGGTACCGATCTCGAGCGGAGGCTTTCCTACCATCGCGGGGTACGGCTCTGTGAAGCCTGGGAAGCCATGCCTCAGATCACAATTGCGGCCATGGAACGTCTTGCCGTTGGTGCGGGTGTCGCCCTGCCTCTCGCGTGCGACTGGCGGGTTCTGGGCAAGAGCTGCTACCTCTACGTCCCTGAAGTCAAAATAGGCCTGAATCTCCAGTGGGGAGCTCTCCCAAGACTCATCAACCTCGTCGGTCCGGCACGGGCCAAACGGATCTGTCTGATGTGCGAGAAGATGGACGCCCAGACGGCGCTGGAATGGGGACTATGTGAAGAGGTTGCACCCGACGGGAAAACAGTTGAGCGTGCTCTCGAGATGGCAGCTGTCGTGTGTGAGATGCCGGTCGTTGCCGTCCAGATGGTCAAAGAAGCTGTCAACGCGACAACAACTGCGCTGAACCGGGCATCGAGTTTTGCTGATGCCGATCAGAGCTGGCTGACAGCCATGACAGAAGATGCCGGATCAGCTCGGGATCGTTTCAACAAAAGGTAAATCAGGCAGGAAGATCATTCTGTCGGAGCGGCTTCAGCCGCGATTGGTCATGCGAAGCAGGACCTCCAGAAGCTCATCATGTCCTCATGGAACTGATCGGCAAAATCACCTGACGTTCCCATGTGCGCGCCACGGACGCCGTATCCTGCCTTGATCCCGTAGATCATCAGATCGCGCTCGCTTTCAACCGGTTCCTCAGTGACAGGGTGGAGTGTTGCACCGTCATCGCGGATGTAGACGGTTGGCGCACCCGGCGAGACTGACGCGATCTCAATGTACTCGACCGGAGTGTCGCGATCGAAGCTGTGATGCGCCCCCGCAAAGATGCGCGTCGAGGCATCTCCCCCGGTGAGCCGCATCGCCTGCATGTACCCCTGTATCTGTTGCGGCAGACACCAGTCGTCCTGGTCACCCACAACGGAGC
>JANQFF010000098.1 GCA_028277965.1 Pseudomonadales bacterium | reverse complement strand
AAGCTCAACTGGCGGTTCCTGAGCACGCCCCAGAAAAATGCATCAGGGCGTAGCTTTTACATTCCGCGAGGTAAAACCCTGGGGGGCTCGAGTTCGATCAACGGCATGGTGTACACGCGCGGCGAACCCGACGACTACGACGAGTGGGCACGTCGCGGCAATACCGGTTGGTCTTATGATGAAGTCCTGCCTTACTTCAAGAGATCGGAGCATAACGAGGACTTTCCTGATTCCCCCCATCACGGTCAAGGTGGCGAGATGAATGTGCGCTTTCTCGACCAATACAATCCGCTCACTGCGGTTATGCTGCAAGCCGCTGAGCAGCTTCAATATCCCGTCAATGAGGACTTCTGCGGCGCAACCCACGAAGGGTTCGGACGTCGTCAGGTCACGCAGAAAAACGGCTTGCGTGTTTCCAGCGCCAGCGCGTTCCTCGACCCCATCAAAGACCGGGAGAATCTCACGATCCTGACGAACGCCACAGCACGTAGACTAACCTTTGAACACAAAAACGCTAACGGTCTTGAAGCAGATTTGCCAGGCGGAACCACAACCCTTTCCGCATCGAAGGAAGTCATCCTCTGCGCCGGCGCAATCGGCTCTCCACACCTGCTTCTGTTGTCCGGCATCGGCCCCGGGGACCACTTGCAGGCCCACGACATCCCTGTGACGCACGCGCTTCCCGGGGTGGGTTTGAACCTGCAAGACCACTTCAACGCGCAACTTCAATACGACAGCCCTACCCGCCTGCCCTACGGGATTTCTTTGCACGCGATCCCAGGTCTCATCGGACACGGGCTGCGCTACCTGATTCACCGCAACGGTCTCATCTCCAGCAACGTGGTCGAGTCGGGCGGCTTTATTCGAACGTCTCCCGCGGAACCCAAACCGGACATACAGCTTATCCTGGTTCCCGCTTTGCAAAGCGCGGTGTTGAGGACCAACCGGCGCAAGGGCCGCCGCCAGAAACTCTGGCAGTACGGCCATGGTTTTTCCATCATGTCCTGCCTTCTGAGGCCGGAAAGTACGGGCACGGTACGTCTGGATAACAAAGATCCCCACACATCGCCGCTGGTGGATTTCAACGCGTTTTCGGATACCGGTGACCAGGACCTCAAGAAACTGGTGGCCGGGTTACGTATTGGTCGGCGCCTGATTGACACACAGCCGTTTGAGCGTATCGCCGGTGATGAGCGCCGGCCCGGAACGCTTTGCCAGACCGACGAAGAACTCGAGCTCTACGTACGCAAAAGTGCATCCACCAATTTCCATCCAACCGGCACATGCATGATGGGGCCTGGCGCGACAGATGCGGTGGTTGATCCAACCTTGAAGGTACATGGCGTCGATGGCCTTCGCGTTGCGGATGCCTCCATCATGCCGCAGGTGATCGGGGGCAATACCCACTCGCCCACCGTTATGATCGCCGAAAAAGCGGCCGATCTGATTCTCGGAGACCCGCAAAATGCAGACTGAAGTCATGAGCTGGTTCGACATGGAGGCGCCTATATTCGCGTTCACTCACTGTCCGGATGTTGCGGCCGCAGTGAGTGCGAACGGCGGGTTTGGTGCCCTCGGCACCACGCGTACGACAGTCGACCAATTCGCCATCGATCTGAAGTGGCTGGTCGAACACTCGCCCGATCGACCCTTTGGTGTGGACGTCATGTTCCCGTCCAGGGCCCCGGAGGAGTTCGAGGAGATGACACCGGCACAAATCCGTGCGCTCATTCCGAAAGAACATGAAGAGTTTCTCGACCACCTCACCGCTGAGCACGGTTTGCCGGTTTCAACAGCGGAAGAAAAAGAGCAGTGGGTTGAAGAGTACGTCACGAAGCGACTACGCACACACGCGGAAGCCGGGAAAAGGCTGGAACTCGTGTACGAACATCCCATGGCGCAAATGATGATCTCCGCGCTCGGCGTGCCGCCGCAGGAATACATCGACCGCGCCCACGACTGCGGTATGAAAGTTGCCTCTCTGATAGGCCATCCTAAGCACGTACAACGGCAGCTCGATGCAGGTGTCGACATTTTGATCGCGGCGGGCTATGAAGCGGGCGGACATACCGGCGACATCGCTTCTTTTGTACTTACGCCTCAAGTGGTCGACGCCGCGGGCGGTACGCCGGTTCTGCATGCCGGGGGGATTGCCAAAGGCCGTCAAATCGCGGCAGCCATGGCGCTCGGCGCCCAGGCGGTGTGGACCGGGAGCGTCTGGCTGGGTACCTCGGAAGCCGAAACCACACCGGTCATCAAAGACATCCTATTTGAAGCTTCGTCCGGCGACACCATGCGCTCTCGAAGTGGTTCCGGCAAACCCGTACGTCGTGTAAAAGGCGGCTTCATTCAGGCATGGGAGTCAGAAGGCGCACCCAGGCCATTACCCATGCCATTGCAGTCGGTCCTGGTTGAGGAGCTTTTCGGCAAAATGGACAAGTATCAGACCCGGAGTCTGCTTTCTCCGCCGGCAGGACAAACCATCGGTATGATGTCCGGGGAAACAGACGTAAGGGGCGTGATTTACGACCTGATGGTCGAGTTCGGCGAGACCATGGCCGCCATGGAAGAGATGTTTAGCGCGGAATGAGAACGCTATGGATATCAACAACCGCATGACCAACCCCGTTTAGGAGCACACTGGCATGAGCGCAGAACATCTACTCTTCGAGGTCAGCGACCGAATTGCAACGATCACCCTTAGTCGACCGGACCAGAAGAACGCCATGAGTCAAAGCATGACCGAAGCACTTATGGGATGTATCCGGGAAATCCGCGCCAACGACGAGATTCGGGTGGGGCTCATCACCGGGGCGGGCGGTGTATTTTGTGCAGGCGCGGATCTGAAAGAACGGGCAGCGGGTGGCGGTGGCCGTGCGCAGGATCGCTCCGCGGCGACGGCAGTGGACGCTGATCTTTCCGCCCAGTGGTGGAGTATGAGAATCGAAAAGCCGCTCATCGCAGCCATTGACGGCTATGCCCTGGCGGCCGGCTTTGAAATTGCACTCGCGTGCGACATTCGCATCTGTTCGACAAATGCCCAGTTTGGCTTACCCGAAATCACCCGCGGCTTTTTCCCCGGTGGTGGGGGCCCGCAGAGGCTGGCCCGCTTCATCCCTCAGTCCATGGTAATGGAGATGGTTCTGACCGGAGATCGAATCGATGCTGAGCGGGCCCTGGCATGCGGACTTGTCAGCCGCATGGTCGCACCCGAAGAATTGCAACCCACCGCCCGGCAGATGGCTGAACGTATCGCCGGACACGCACCCCTGGCGGTGCGCGCCGCCAAAGAAGTCACTCAGGCCGCACTCGACATGACCTTCGAACAATCCATGCGTCTCAGCGGCTCACTGCGCTGGATCATCGGGCAGACCGACGATGCGAAAGAAGGGCCACAGGCGTTCGCTGAGAAGCGCGACCCTGTATTCAAAGGTAAATAGAAAATGGACGAGTTACTCCCCGAAGAAATCTCCGCGGTTCGCGACAGCATCAACCGCTTCATGGAGACCGAGGTCAATCCCTATATGGACGAGTTCGAGGCACGCGGCGAGTTGCCGCGGGAGCTCGTCAGGAAATGCGGCGCAGCGGGCTTCTATGGCGCCGTTTTTCCCGATTCCGTTGGAGGGTCCAACCTCGGCTATCTCGCCGGCGCCGTCATCCAGGAAGAAATGGTGCGCAACGAAGTTCGCTTTGCCGCCGCCAACAACCAGCAAGGCTCCACGTGCCCAACCTGCATTTATGTCGGCGGTACGCCCGAGCAGATCATGAAGTACGTACCGGGCTTGTTGGCCGGTGAGACCATAGGCATGATGTCACTGACCGAATCGGGCGGCGGATCTGACCCGTTGGGAAACATGAAGACGACCGCCACACGTGACGGAGATGTCTATCGCATCAATGGTTCAAAGATGTGGGCGTCCCTTTCCAATGAAACCGACGTAGGCGTTCTGTTCGCCAAGACTGACCTCAACGCCGGTGCGGATGGTGTCAGCGCGTTCATCGTAGAGCCCAAAAAGTACCCCGGCTGGGATGCAAAACCAGTCGACATGATGGGGTTGTCAAAGTGCTTTCGGTCTTGTGCGGTTTATCTGGATGACTTCATCGTGCCGGTTGAAAACCGCCTGGGCGAAGAAGGTGACGGCTTCAAAATCGTGATGCGCGCACTCCAGCCCGGCCGGGTGACGGTTGGTGCGAAAGCGCTGGGTGTCGCCCGCGCGTGCTTTGAAGACGCGGTCCGATACGCAAATGAACGGGAGTTGCGCGGTAAACCCATTGGTCGTTTTCAGATGATCCAGGCCGATATCGCTGAAATGGCCACCGCCATGGAAGCCACACGTGCGCTCATCTACGAAGCCGCGAAACGAGCGGATGCCGGCTTACCCACCAATCGCATCGCTTCCATTGCCAAATTCAATGCCTCGCTAACGGCAAAGATGGTGGCGGACAAAGCACAACAGATCTTCGGCGGCTACGGCATGGCATTGGAATACCGGGTGTCACACTATAAATGTTATGCAGATCTGTTCTTCACGGGCGAGGGTTCGGCAAACGTGCAACGCGAGCTGATTGCACAGGACGCGCTCGGCTACAAGATTGCCGATCGCCACCACGGTACGAGCACCATGCGCGATCCGCGTACACACGATATTGCGGACGAGCTCTAGTCATGACGATACCGGCAGATGAAACCATCACCCTCTGCTTCGAGTTGACGATTGATCCCGCCAACATGGATCGCTTGTTAGGCATCTGGGAGCGGTACGTCAATCACGTCGAGGCCACGGAACCCGGCGCCCTCGTCTATACCTGGAATGTCAGCGAAGACCAGCGCTCGGTGGTCATACTCGAGCACTATCGTAGTGCCAAAGCCGTGATTGAACATGGCCCGAACATTGCCGAGTTCTCGGCTGAGATGGCAGCTTATAGAACCGTGGACAAGCTGACAGTCTTGGGAAATCTATCAGAAGGACTGCTGAATGTACTGAAACAGCGGTACCCCACCACACACTTCAAGCCGGCCAAGGGATTCAGCCGCGCAAACTAAAGCTGCGATCTCGCCCGTTAGTATTCAATCGGTCCCGGACGGAGATTGACATCATGTCCACCGTCGACATAAAGCACCGCACCACATACAAAACTCGCCGCAGGACTGAGTAAAAACTCGATACCAGCCGCAACTTCATCCGGTTTACCCATTCGCTGACCCAATGGAATGCTGCTTTGAAATTCGTCCATGGCTTTGCGAACCTCATCGGTGGCGCCTTCGCGAGAAGCCAGAGGGGTATCGGTAAAACCGGGTATAACTGTATTCAGGCGTATGCCATCTCCCGCGAACTCGGCAACATGTGATCGCATCCAGTGCACCAGTGCGCGCTTGCCGCTGGCATAGACAGAGCGAGGCGAACGCTGTTCCACGCCTTCCAGGATCTTCTGCCGATCCATAGTCAAGAACAATTCAACGATATCTTCTCGAGGCCAGAGAACAAACGTGTGGGACGAAACAACAACCGCACTGCCATTCTTTCGCTTCAGGAGATCCCGGCAGCCGTTGATGAGATCGATGGTGCCAAAGAAGTTCACTTCCGCAAGCTGCTGCGGTGTCGCCAGTCCACCGCCAACCGCCGCACAGGTCGCAAGACCATCCAAGCCATCGGGAGCGGCTTCAGCCAAGGTATCGACCACTCCTTTTCGGCCTTCGGATGTGGACAAGTCGGCCATAATCTCGGCATCCGACAGATCGACTGCTATCACCGAGTGTCCGGCATCCAACAATCGTTGTTTGAGCGCGCCCCCTATTCCCAAACGATTCGGGCGTAAAGCTGCCCCGGTGACGACATAAGTACCCATCTTCTATACCAGTTCCTGAATTCTAAGCGCGACCCAACTCGCCGACATACTCAGCCCGCAGCGGCTGCAGCGCCCGGATGTACCAGAATGCACCCAACACAAAAGCGAGCAACGACACCGTCAATGCAACGGCCAGGGATTGTTCACCGTACCTCGGCATCGCTAAATCACTGATCCAACCGATCAGCACCGGCCCTAAACCCAGACCCAGCATATTGGCAAAAAACATCGCATACGCTACCGCCTGGGCTCGCAGTTCCGGTGGCACGACATGCTGTACCAGAGCCAGATGCGGCCCCCAATGCAGTTTGTACATAAAGACACCCAGCGCAAACATCGTTGCGGCCACGACGACATTGCCGCTCCACATGGCGACAAAGAGCAGCGGCGTGGCGAGCGCGAGTGTCACAATCGGGATGTAGACGCGCCACCGGATGTCTCGTTGTGCCAACTTGTCACCCAGGTAGCCACCCAGGAGGAGGCCTGGTATCCCACCACCGGATATGATCAACCCGACCAGGGTGCCGACTTCCGCCTGACCCATTTCAAACTGGCGTATGAACAACGCCGGTAGCCAGCCAAAGAGTGAATAGCCGACAAATATGGCCAGGATGTGGCCGATCACGATGCGGCGGAAAACGAGGTTTTGCCATAAAGCCACGGAGGCGTCTCTGAAACCAAGCCGATCTTCCTCCCTGGTCTGTGGCGCCGCATCCAACGTACCCCGTGGAGGCTCTCGTACCGACAACCACGTGAGCAAGGCGAGGAAAAGCCCCGGGATACCCAATACCAGAAACGCGGCGCGCCAGCCGTAGTACTCCGCCACAAAGCCACCGATGACGAGACCCAGGAAGCCACCTATGGAAGTCCCCATTGAATAGATCGAAAGCGCCCAACCGCGTTCATTGGGTCCGAAGTAGTCGGCAATGATTGAATGCGACGGTGGTGTTCCGCCCGCTTCACCAATCCCGACACCAATCCGCGCCAGGAAAAGATGAACGAAGCTCCCGGCAGCCGCACATAAGGCCGTCATGGCGCTCCATACCGCGACGGCGATGGAGACAATACGTGCGCGATTGGTGCGATCTGCCAGGCGGGCAATCGGGATGCCGAGGGTCGCGTAAAACAACGCAAACGCAAGACCGGACAGCAACCCCAGTTGCGCGTCAGACAGAGCAAACTCGGCCCGCAGATCTTCAACAAGGATCGCGACAATCTGGCGATCCATGATGCTGAAAGTGTACGTCGCGGTCAGCACCCCTAAGACGTAGTACCGGTACCACCGGTTGCTGTCTACCCGGCTTACATCTCGTGCGCTCAGCTCTGCCATATTCCTGTTCTCCAGACCCGCTTCAGTCGTTCTTCTGGGTTGTCTCCGGTAAACCCAGAATGTTCTTGGAAATAATGTTGTTCTGCACCTCATAGGTGCCGCCGACAATCGAAGCAGACTTGCCCTGCAGCCATTCTCTCGTCAAAGCCAGCTCATCATCCTCGAACTGGCCGCTGCCACTCTCCCAACCCAATCCTCGATGACCGAGTATTTCGAGCGTGAGTTCGGCCTGGGTCTGGCGTAACACCGTATTTGAGTTTTTGAGAATCGATGCTGCCGCTGAAACTCGAGGATTGCCCGCCGCTTCAGCGGCAATCCTTTCAACTGTCAGTCGGTGTGCTTCTTCGTGCATCAGATTGTCAGCCACGCGCGAGCGTAAGTCAGCATCCCTCAGGCGGCCATGTTGATCCAGACCAACGTAGCGTTTCGCGCGCTCATGGAGGGATTCTGACTGAATCACCGAGGGTCGTTTCACCGTACCCGTTTGACTTTGACGTTCGTGCTGTAAAAGGCGCTTTACCACTGACCAGCCGTCATTCAGCTCACCTAATAGATCGGCCTTTTCTGCAATCGCATCGTTGAAATACGTTTCGCAAAATGGTGAAGAGCCCGAGATCAGACCGATCCGCCGGGCTTCCACCCCCTCCTGATCCATCGGCAACATGACAAAGCTGATGCCGTCGTGCTTTTTAGCGGCCGGATCCGTTCTGACGACCGCGCCGCACCACTGCGATTCATGCGCACGCGTCGTCCAGATCTTCTGCCCGTTGATCACGAACTGATCACCAACGTCTACAGCTTTCGTACGCAGTGAAGCAAGATCCGAACCCGCATTGGGTTCGGAGAGACCCAAACACCAGGCAACTTCACCTCGCGCGGTCGGTTTCAGATGTTTCTCCTTTTGCGCATCGGTCCCATATTCCAGAATGGTGGGACCCACCATGGTCACACCCATATTGGCCAGGATCGGTATGGGGTTGATTGCGCCGCGTTCGGAAAACGCATCACGCAATAGAGTCGCCTGATCCGGAGAAAGAGCTGCGCCCCCATACTCGATGGGCCATGTTGGCGCACCCCAGCCCTGGTCGGCCAGGCGCTGCCGCCATAATTCCCAAACAGGACGAAGTTCTTCATCAGCTGTATCAGGCGACCGATGCGCCAACTCACTCGGAAAATTCCGATCCAGCCACTCGTTAACCGTTGCCTTGAAAGAAGTATCCCGCGACATGCTAGGGCGTGTTCACACTCATTTTGGAGGCGAGTTGCCACCCAAAATCGTGTCCTGCCAGGCGCGAGGAGTGAGGTTTACCCAGGGTAAATGAACGACGAGCAACAACGCAGGGCACGATTTTGGGCGCAACCCTTCGGGCAGGGGCCATTTTTCCCCGACTCTTCGTTGTCAGTCGCTCGTGTAGCGTTGCTACACCACGCTCATTCCGCCTCGATTCAAGAAAAAATGGCATCCTGCTCGCCTCCAAAATGAGTGTGAACACGCCCTAATCCGGCAACCCAAGTACACGTTTTGCAATAATGTTCATTTGAACTTCCTGAGTTCCTCCAGCAATGGTCATGTGTTTACGGTGGAGCCATGTCTTGGTTTTAGACAATTCGTCAGCCACCGCCGTTTCCGGGTCCCAACGCAAACCGCTCGTACCCATGGCTTCCACAATCAGCTCATCACCTTCCTTTACATTGAGCGCGTTTGTGAGCTTAACCGCTGATGAGGTAAACCCGGGCGCACGGGCCTTGGATTCTTCGACCGCGCGTTTTTGAGTCAGTCTTTGCGCGGCGGTATTCATCTCAAAACGGGTAAAGCGTTCGCGAACAGCGTCATCGGCGATTCGACCGTTTTCGAAGCCAACGTAATGCTCGAGCGTCTCTCTGACCTCGTTCTCTTCAACCCGTCCACCCTGCGAGCCTGAGGTGTTGATGCCTGCATGTGTGGAGCGCTCAAACTGAAGCAGGCGTTTACCTGCCGTCCATCCATTGTCCACACCACCCACGACATCTTCGAGTGGTGCCACGGCATTGTCGAAAGATGTCTCGCAGAACGTGGAGTCTCCGGAAATCAAAGTGATCGGAGAAACGCGCACACCGGGTTGATCCATGTCGACCAACAACAGACTGATGCCTTCGTGCTTTGGCTTGTCGGGAGAAGTGCGGCACAGCACGAATATGTAGTCACAGTCGGTGGCGCCGCTGGTCCATATCTTTGAGCCATTGATGATCCACCGGTCGCCGTCTCGCGCTGCCTTTGTGCTCAGACTCGCCAAATCGGAACCCGCTCCGGGCTCGGAATACCCCATCGCCCACGCCCCTTCACCGCGTGCACAGATGGGTAACCACCTGGCCTTCTGCGCATCGTCGCCCATCTCAAGGATGGTGGGTCCGATGTAGTTCACACAACGTCCTGTCAAGGGTGGGCGCGCATCGATTCGCTGCAGCTCTTCGATCAGAACCCGGTATTCCTCTTTGTCGAGTTCGGCACCGCCATATTCCCTGGGCCAGCTCGGAACGGTCCAACCTCTTTCGATCATCCGATCCAGCCAGAGTCGTGTGTCCGGCTCTAACTTGATCCTGGTGCTGCCAATCGGTACATAACCCGGACCGCGCGCTCCGGGCGGGCAGTTTTTTTCAAGCCAGTCGCGTGTTTCTTCCCGGAATGTCTCGAGTTCGCTCAATTAACCTCCTAAAGTACCCGTGAAATCATGAACGGTACCTGTGTTCGGAAAAGCGCTGACCGCTTCGGCGATCCTCTCGACACGGTCGGAACTGGTCAGCAGCGCCCGTCCTTTGGCCTTTATACCTTCGACGTCCAGAGGCTTTTCCGGCGCGCCAAGTGCCGCGCGACTGATCGCCTCTCGCTCTTCACCATCCGTAAAACAAATGGTGACTCGCGCCGACATCCGCCCCGACTTTTCCGCAGCAAGTTCTTCATCAAAGTACGCTTCGATTTTATCGGCCACCGCCAGCGTCTTGGGATCGCCTATTTCGTCTATGGAAAATGCGTCGTAGCGCATCGGTCCGTGCCGGATTGCCGCCGCGACGGCATAGGGCAGCGAGTACTGGGCCGCCATCACCGACGCCGGTCGAAAGACCTGGTAATGGTCCCTGGACGCATCACCAGGCACACCCGCACGTATGCTCACAATGCTGTCCGGATCCGCCGAAAAATCTTCCGTCGCCTCCCCGACCGCATCGATCAGTGAGTGAAACAAACGGCAACACGAGTAGGGCTTAAAGCTCATGTCGTGAATTTCAAAGGGTGCATCGGGCGCTTTAGCCAGCCGCTCCGGTCGTGGTCCGTCGGCAAAGAGATTGAACAATCCGTGCTCCCCTTCGATGGGTGCTTTCGGACCCGTGACACCCACCTGTGTCAATTGCGCGGCAATGAGCCCCTGTTGGGCCGGGATGCCCGCATGCATGCGCTTAACCATGTCACCGTCGGGCTCCTTGTTGAATTGCATCGAACCACCCATCATGGACAACGCAATCCCCCACGCATTTGCTATTTGCTCTGCATCAAAACCAAGCAACTTCCCTGCCGCAGTGGCTGATCCGAAAGGACCGAGCAGACAAGTTGGATGCCGACCGTGACTCAGGAAAAGGCCGGATCTCGAGGCCATGCCGACGCGTGTCATCACCTCATAGCCGGCGGTGGCTGCCGCAAAAACCTCCAACCCGCTGGCACCCGTTTGCTCAGCGACAGCTAACGCCACCGGAAAAACGACAGCACCCGGATGTGTGAACGAACGTTCATGGGTATCGTCCAACTCGTATCCGTGTGCAGAAGTGCCATTGGCGAGTGCAGCTGCTGGGGCCGTACTTTTGAACTCATCACCCACCAGAGTCGCTTCGCCCGCACCCCCGTGAGACCGTGTCCATTCACGCAGTCGTTCGCCCCAGACCTGCCTCGCACCCGCCAGAGACACATAGCCATAGTCCAGGAGCAGACGCTGCAACGCTGCTATGTCCTCTTCGGACAGTTGCCGAGGTTCAATCGATCGCGCGACTTCAGCGAGCTCGACGCTCGAGAGAAACTCCGATGCCATGCGTCAGATCCGCTCGATGATTACACCAGGCGCCATGCCTCCGGCAGCACACATGGTGATCAAAGCCGTGTTCAAGTCCCGACGTTCAAGTTCATCCAGTGCCGTACCGATCAACATCGCGCCGGTTGCACCAATCGGATGACCGAGCGCGATCGCACCCCCGTTAACGTTGACCTTTTCATGATCGATATCCAGGTCGCGCATGAACTTCATCGGTACCACCGCGAAGGCCTCATTGACCTCGTAGAGATCGATGTCATCGGTTGTCATCCCCGCCTTACTCAGGAGTTTTTTCGCGCAGTCGACCGGCGCGTTCAATATGTACTCTGGAGAATGCCCCATATTGGCGAGGGCTTTTACCCTGGCTCGGGGTTTAAGGCCGCGCGACCGGGCGTAATCAGTGGAAGCGACAATCAATCCGCCCGCTCCATCAACCACACCGGAAGAGCTGCCGGCATGATGACGATGTTCAACTTCGAGGCCGGGAAAGGTCAGTGAGACCATCTCCCCGTACGTCAATCCGGTATCGTGAAACGGTAAGTCCATGGTATCGGCAAAAGAAGGCTTCAGCCCGGCAAGGGCTTCCAGCGTCGTCCCAGGGCGGGGATACTCCTCGCGATCGAGCGCAAGTTCGCCATTCGGGTGATAAACCGGTACCAGGCTTCTGTCGAACGCCCCATCTTCCATCGCCACACCGGCCCGGCGTTGGCTTTCGGCGGAATAGGTGTCCAACGCCTCCCGGGAGAAGCCTTCCTCACTCGCGATGATATCCGCCGCAATCCCCACGGTGAAAAGTGGATGCTTCTGCCGGAGTTCCGGGTTGTCAGCGTCCGCTGAGGCCTTATCAACACCGCGCGAGTAGGACATCATTTCAACACCACCCGCGAAGAGCAGATCTTCCATCCCACTCATCACATTGGCGGCAGCCAGATTAACGGCGCTGATGCCACCACCGCAGAATCGCTGAACCGTAATCCCCGGCGCCGTGATCGAAAAGTCCGCAGCCAACGCAGACATGCGCGCAATGCAACGGCTCTGCTTGCCGACCTGAGCAGAACAACTGACGATAACGTCGTCTATTTCTTCCGTATCGACCTCGTGGCGATCCGCAAGCTCTCGCAGCACCGTTGCCATCAATCGTTGTGGATGCAGATCAACCAGCGCACCCCGATCGGGTTTACCAATGCCCCGTGGCGTTCTGGCCGCATCTATGATCCAGGCTTCACCCATGATTTCTCTCCCTTAAAACCGACCTCAGCACTCTATCACCTGAAAGCTACAAGATTCATGCCAGCAACAGACCCGAAAAGTCCCCGCAGAACACACCTTTGGGCGGGGTCGCTGTCTCTGACAGCTACACATGCCAACCCCGTGGACACATCACTTCCCATACCGGCCGATCGGGCGCGGTAGTCTTCGTGGTGTGAGGGCTGGCGTGGCCTTTGCATAGAATTCATGCTCATGACTTTTTCAGCAGAACAAGAGGCCTTTCGAGACTCCTTACGGAGGTTCTTGAGCGATCACTCTTCCACGGCAGAAGTCCGTCGCCTCATGGAAGATCCCCTTGGTCACGACCCGGAAGTCTGGCGCACACTGAGTACCGAAGTCGGTGCTACCGCATTACACATCCCCGAAGTTTACGGTGGAGCAGGTTTTGGGATTACCGAACTCGCCGTTGCCTGTGAGGAAATGGGGTATGCGTTACTCTGTGCCCCGTACTTTGCATCCGTCGTGCTCGCTGCCACCGCAATCCTGAACGCAGGCACGGAACAGCAGAAACAGAACTACCTACCCGGCCTGGCCGCAGGTACGCAAAAAGGTACCCTGGCATACGCCGAGCGTAACGGTCGCTGGTCCGCAAACGCGATTGAAACGCAAGCGACAAAGCGCCGGGGCCACTATGTTTTGGGTGGAATCAAGTCGTTCGTTCCGGATGCACACGTTGCAGACCATGTGATCGTTGCCGCGCGGATAGAAGGCGAATCGAACCTGGAACTGTTTCTGACCGAGTCAGACGCGCCGGGCATGGTCATTCAACCGCTGTCCGTGATGGATGAAACCCGTAAGCTGAGCGTCATCGAACTCACAGACGTCCCGGCAGAACGCCTGGGAGAAACAGACAAAACCATGGCGATACGAGAAACGCTCGCCATTGCAGCCGTCTGCCTGGCTAACGAGATGGTCGGAGGTGCGGAACGACTCCGAACAGATGCCCTTGCGTACGCGCAGATGCGGGTTCAATTCGGCCGCCCGATCGCTTCATTCCAGTCACTCAAACACAAAGCTGCTGACATGTTAATGGACGTTGAACTGGCAAAATCCGGCGCCTACCATGCCGCTGCCGCTTTCGATACCGGAGCAGACGATGCCGAAGCAATGGCTTCCCTGGCAAAGGCTCAAGCATCAGATGCTTATATGCAGACGGCAGTTCATGCAGTACAAATCAACGGAGGCATTGGTTTTACCTGGGAAAACGACACTCATCTGTGGTTTAAGCGCGCCAAGAGTTCATCTGTGTTTTTTGGTGACGCGAACTACCATCGTGAATTACTGATCCAGGCATGGACCTAGGGAGATTGTTGTGGCATTCACCGAACAAAGTGTCAGAGAACAGGTACGAGCGTTTCTAGAAGACACCTGGGATCCCAACCTGAGTTTGATGGAGTGGCGTAACATTCTCGTTGACTCCGGGTGGGGCGTACCGAGCTGGCCCGAGGCCTGGTATGGACTGGATCTGTCCCTCAGCCTCGTTCCGACGGTCAACGAAGTCTTCGCCGAATTTGAAGCTATCCATGTCGCCCGCAAAGGTGCGGGGCAACTCGCTGCCGCAACCATCCTTACACACGGTACAGATGCTCATCGACAGAAGTACCTGAAACCGATACTCACCGGCGAAACAACCTGGTGTCAGCTTTTCAGCGAACCCGGCAGCGGCTCCGATCTCGCCGGGGCCACGACTCGAGCGGTCCTCGAGGGCGATAGCTGGATCGTCAACGGCCAGAAGGTATGGACAACCTCGGCACATCACGCCGACTACGGATTCCTGCTGGCCCGCACAAACCTAGACGTGCCGAAGCACCAGGGATTGAGCATGTTTCTCATCGACATGCGCCAAACCGGCATTGAGGTCAAGCCGCTGAGACAGATGAACGGACATGCATCATTCAACGAGGTCTTCTTCACTGACGCGGTGATCCCCCGCGACCAACTGCTGGGTGCTGAAGGTGATGGATGGCAAATCGCCACAACCACGCTCATGCATGAACGTCGCTTTGCGGATTCAGCCGGTCGTAAGATAGAACCCTCTATACGTACAGAGCGTATCTACCAGGAAGAAGCAGAGGAAATCCGCGTATCCAACGAACCGTATAAGTGGTATCCACAGCGGGCCGGACGTCCGGACCTCGTTTTGGAACGAGCTCAATCGACCGGATGTATAGAAGACCCTGTCATTCGACAGGAGATTGCAAAGTTGTTGAGTCTGAATCTCTGCGTGGGGTGGACCGCGGCCCGCGCAAAAGCAGCTCAGGCCCAGGGTAAAACGCCCGGACCGGAAGGCTCACTGAGCAAGCTGGCAAGCTCGGTCGTGGCTCGCGAAGCGAATCGGGTCCACACGCTGATCAGCGGATCCGACGCGATGCTTACCGGCCCGGAAAGTCCAATGGAGGGTGTGATCGCCGAAGTATTGGTGTCCACCCCTGCAATCAGCATTGCCGGGGGTACGGACGAAATTCAGAAAAACATCATCTCCGAACGGGTATTAGGCATGCCCAAGGAACCCCGCACAGACGTAGACGTGCCGTTTCTAGAAGTACGAAGAAACTAACCTTAAGGAAACGAATGAAGTACACAACCCTGGGCCGCTCAGGCCTCAAAGTTTCACAGATCTGTTTCGGGTGCATGTCGATCGGCAAGCCTGGGAACCCCGCACACGCATGGGCCGTCGGCGAGGACGAGAGCCGCCCTCTTATTCGCGACGCGCTGGAAAACGGTATCAACTTCTTCGACACAGC
>JANQFF010000089.1 GCA_028277965.1 Pseudomonadales bacterium | reverse complement strand
TGTTTCGCACAAAAGATCTCAACAGCTTGTTTACGAAATGTTAACAGGACTTGCTCCTAACTGTCTCGGTTGAACCCCACAATTCTGAATGCTCACCGGTTCGTGGTCGCGGACACTCATAGCCACGATCCACGGACGTGCAACATCCAGTCCCCCTGGTACGTATAATGGGTTGACAGGATCTGGGGCTGGGTGTACAATGCCCCGGTGGGGAGGCTTCTCCGGCGCGGTTTGCTTCGGGTGCGCCGGTATCACAGATGAGTGGAGGCTACGATGGCTCTTGTGAAACGCGAGTTGTACCGATTTCCCTGGTCAAAGAATGATAACCCCATTGCCTGGCTGGAAGTCACCGACATATGCAACCTACAGTGCGAGGGCTGCTATCGCTCGACAATAGAAGGGCACAAGCCACTGGAAGATGTGAAAGAAGAGATCCTGTTCTTCAAAGAGTGGCGCAATCCCGACAATGTGTCAATCGCTGGTGGCGAACCCCTCGTTCACCCCGAAATTGTGGATATCGTGGCCTTTATCGCCGAGAACGGTATCAAGCCGATCGTGCTGACCAACGCGGAAAAGCTCACACCCGAACTGCTGCGCGAGTTGAAGCAGGCTGGGCTGGCAGGGTTCACTTTTCACATTGACAGCCACCAGGCCCGCCGTGGCTGGGAGGACAAGAGCGAAGGCGAGCACAACGAGCTGCGCGAGTACTATGCCGACATGGTGGCGGCCGAAGGCGGCGACGTCATCGTCATCTTTAACTCGACCGTCTATCCCTCTACATACAAAGAGATCCCCGACGTGGTTCACTGGGGACGGCAGCACGTCGACAAGGTACACGGGCTGGTTTTTATCACGTACCGCACACTGGAAACGGAGCAGAGTGTGAGTATTGACCTGGAAGGCCGTGAAGTGGACGCGGCCCAACTCAGCTACACGACGGAGCATTTTGACGAACACTTTGTGACGGGTCCCGAGGTCTATCAGATCATCAAAGATAACTTTCCCGAGTATGAGCCATCCGGCTATCTCGGCGGAACGATGCGGGTTGAAACGTACAAGTGGTTGGCTGGAGCCATGATCGGTTCGAAGAACGGCTTTTACGGTTCGATAGGACCCAAAACAATGGAACTGGCCCAGGCGGGCCACCACCTGCTTAACGGCACGTACCTGGCCTACCTGTCGCAAATGAAGATCACGCCCCTGGTGTTC
>JANQFF010000081.1 GCA_028277965.1 Pseudomonadales bacterium | reverse complement strand
CACCGTGGATCCAGGAACGGGTCACTACAGTGCGGAGGAATTCGATCAGGCGGCGTACGACATCACCAACTTCCTCTACTACGTGGGTGAGCCTTCGCGTCTCGAACGGCATCGCACGGGTATTTACGTGCTGCTGTTCCTGGTGTTCATTGGCTGCTTCACGTATCTGCTGAACCGCGAATACTGGAAAGACGTGCACTGAGCACGACGGCGGCAAGCCGTCGAAAAACAGATTACGAATCACCGCCCCGAGGCTTGAACTTCATGAGCATTGTTACGAAGCGATCATCGATGACCCTGTTTTCTGACGCGCGGGATCATTATTCCCACAGGGTCCGAATGGTCCTTGCTGAGAAAGGTGTCACCGTGGACATCGTAGACGTGGACCCCGGTAAAAAGCCGGAAGACCTGGCTGAGATAAACCCATATAACAGCCTGCCTACCCTGCTGGACCGGGACCTCGTGCTCTATGAGGCCAATGTCATCATGGAGTATCTTGATGAGCGGTTTCCTCATCCGCCGCTGTTGCCGGTGTACCCGGTACAACGTGCCCTTTCCAGGTTGTGGATCACCCGGGTAGAAAACGAATGGAGTGCCAAGCTGGACCTCCTGATGGCGGGCAAAGGCAGAGAGACGGTTCTGACCAAAGCGCGCAAGGAATTGAGGGAGAGCATTATTGCGATCGCCCCGATTTTCGGCGAAAAGCCCTACTTCATGAACGAAGAGTTTTCGCTGGTCGATTGCTGTGTGGCACCCATACTCTGGCGCCTGAAAGAGGTTGGTATCACCCTGCCCGAGAAATCCACCCGACCGCTGCTCAAGTACATGCAGACAATCTTCGAGCGTGATGCATTCCGCGCAAGCCTGACGGAGACTGAACTGGAGATGCAGGAGTGAAACCCCAACGCCCTTATCTCTTAAGGGCGTTGTATGACTGGATTGTCGATTCGGGTGAGGTTCCCTACGTTCTGGTAAACGCCGAGGTAGCAGGTGTTGTCGTCCCGGAGGAACACATCAAAGACGGGCAGATTGTCCTGAACCTGTCACCGGACGCGGTGAGGGATCTCATGATCGATGACAGCGCTGTTTCCTGCAGCGGACGGTTCAGCGGTCAGGCTTTCAACCTCTATCTGCCAATGGCATCCGTCAGTGCGATCTACTGCAAGGACAGCACAACCGGATTTGCGTTTCCCGATGAAGAGTTCGAAGTTCCGGAACGAAACACGGATCCGGACCCGGACGACGACAAACCAACACTTCGTCTCGTCTAGCTGGTCTTGCTACCCCTGTAGGAGCGGCTTTAGCCGCGATTCAGTCCGGGCTAGTCCAGGTATTCGAAGACTTTGACAATTTTCTGAACGCCATAAACGTCTTTGGCGACATCTACCGCCTGATCTGCCTGTTCACGCGTCAGCAGACCAAGAAGATAGACAATGCCGTTCTCTGTCTGGACTTTGATTTTGGATCCGACCACCTCTTCGGCAGCAAGGAGCCGTGTTTTCACTTTTGACGTGAGCCACGTGTCGTTGGTTCTGGCGAAAAACGACGTGGGGCCGCCAACAGACAGTTCGTTGTGAACGCGTTTAACCCTGCGTAATCCCTGTGTGACAGTACTGGCCTGTTCTTTTAGCTCTGCTGACGGTACCTGGCCGGTCAAGAGAACCACGCCGTTGTAAGCGACAATGGCGAGGTGTGAGCCGCTGAACGCGGTGTTGGAATTCCTGATCTCACTTTCCACGACATTTTCCAGCGCGTTGTCGTCGACGACAACACCAGGCGTTCTTCGTCCGGGGTCATCCGTGAAGAGATTAATGCAGGCTGTCAGTGTGAAGAGCGAGGTGGTGATGAGGAGAAGTCTGATTGCGGAGCGGAAGGAGGGAGTGGGCATGCAATTTTCTAGGCAGTGGAAAGAATAAGTTTGGAAGCTAACCCCCTTTTCGTCAATACGGAGTCGTCAATACGGAGTCGTCAATACGGAGTCGTCAATACGGAGTCGCCAATACAGGAGTCGCTAACTTGAGAAAGCGCCCCTCATCCAGGTTGTGCTGATAAAAGGAAGCTTGCCAGTCACAACCATGACATCAAAACGGCGATATGCGGGTTCAGAGATCTGACGTCCCTTCAGGTAGACGAGGGCAGTGCGTATGAGACGGTGTTGTTTGGTCTTTGTGACACTGGCGGCGGCGCCCCCAAACAATTCGCGGCGACGGTAACGGACCTCGATGAAGACGAGGACATCACCGTGGCGCGGGTGACGTTCGATCATGATGAGGTCTATCTCCCCCATCCTGCTGAGGAAATTCCGTTCGAGGAGTGAAAGCCCGTGGCACCTCAGATACCACAGGGCCCAGGTTTCGCTCCAGTGACGTACCACCCCCACCTCCAGAAAAAAGGTGTCTCAGGGATTCGCGACAAGCGTCCCTTCGGGTGACACCTTCGCGAACATGAGTTCGCGCCTGAAGCTGCCATCCTGGTCAAGCCACAGATAGCCGCTGGCGCCCGCTATCGTGGATTGACTGCCGGTGCGGATCAGTGGGACCCAGTTCGCGAGGCGGTATGCGTCGAACCCCAGGGCGTACAACTCTGGATTGCTGTTGGTGTCCAGTTCGAAAGCGTTGCGCAGTTGGGTGTACTCACCGGGATTGACGAATATGGGCATTTCGGAGATGCCAAAATCCGCGAGTTCGTTCGTCCGCGTTCCCCGTGCCGATTGAGACGTAGCGTAGACGGGAAGAGACTCCGCAAAGTGAAACTGCAGCGCAGGTCGTAGTGCCCTGCTTTCGACATGGCTGGTGAAAGCGACAACCGCGTCGAGGTCCCGGCGGGCGCGCGGGATGAACTCCAGCGGCTCACCCAGAATTCTCGCCACTTGATTTTTGCGTCCCTCGCTGGCTTCGGTCTGCATTGCACCGCCGATAGCCTGGGTCAGGTTTTTGATGTCAGTAAATGCCGCTTCGCTGGTCGGGTACGGCCACTGGGCAAGATAGCGGTCCGCTGCACGTCGTGACCAGCGGTTTGTCCCGGTAACGACAAGGATACGCTGATGACCGTCTTCCAGGGTCTTCAGGGCCAATGCGTCGGCCTCATCTTCGATGGCAATACCGAAGCGGAAAAGGTCTTCACGCTCCGGGTGCTCGTCTGTGTAGTTCAACAGCAGACCAGGGTGATTCTCATGCCGGGTGAGGGCCAGAAACTGATCAGCGTTTTGTTTCAGAAGGGGGCCGACTGTGACTTCAGCACCGTCTGCGAGGGCTCGTTCGTAGAGCTGGCCCAGGGCCTGCTCATGGGTGTCGTAGAAACGGATGCTCGACTTATCCGTTGCGAGATCCGCTAAGTATCCGGCGAGGAGACCGTCTCTGACGGCATGGCCCACGGTTCGCATGGGCCCTGACAGCGGCAGGAAAACGGCCAGATCCGGTGATTCGTAAGACGCCAGCCGGGTTAGAGCGGAGGGAGGTGCAAGAACCGCGGGATGTCCGGGGTGCCGGTCCGCCCACTCTGACCAGGCTTCCTGTTGCTCAGCCGGGGAACCTGCCCGCCGCACAGCCTGCTGGAGCAGCCACCAGCCGCGGTGATTTGCATCTGTGAACAGCTGGGGTGCCCGCCTGGCGCGGTCCAGGGAATACCAGATGCGTTCGTTCAAATCGGCCTGTTGTTCACCGCGCGTTGTCGCCAGGGTCAGGCTGGCCTGTATGTAACCGTCAGCTGAGCAGGCGTAGTCTTCCAGGGCCACGCAGATCTCTCCGACGAGCAGGTAGTCTTCACCCTGCCAGTTGTCGATAGCGCTGAGCATCTCGAGCGCCTCGGCGGCAAGCCCTTCTTCGTAGAGAGCCCGCGCCTGTTCCCTCAGGGGTGATGGTTCGCTCGAAGTTTCTCCCGTTTGTACGGGCGGCAGTCCGGTGCCAGTGCCGGCAGGTGCACTCTGGCAGCCATTCATTATCAGTACCAGAAAGGTCAGAATGATCAGCAGCGGTATCAGGAATCGGTTTTGCATGTCAGACGCTAACGGCAGGCTCTATGTTGTTGCGACCCCTATTGGGCATTTAGGGGATCTTACCCGTCGAGCAGAAGACGTCCTTAAATCAGTGCAGATTGTGGCGGCAGAGGATACCAGACGCACCAGGGTGCTGTTAGATCACATTGGTCACCGCGCACCTGAACTCATCAGCCTCCACGAACACAACGAAGAAACGGTGAGCCAGCGACTTCTGGACCGTCTCGAAGCAGGTCAGGATATTGCGCTCGTGTCCGATGCGGGCACACCCCTGATCAACGATCCCGGGTTCACCCTCATCGCGTCAGCGCACAAGCGGGGCATCCACGCAGTTCCCATCCCGGGAAGTTCTTCCATCACAGCCGCGCTGTCGGTCTGCCCATTGCCTGTTCATCCCTTCCGCTACGTGGGTTTCCTGCCGTCGAAGAAGGGTGCTCGCCACAAGGCGCTGGGCGGCTGGATGAAACAGCCGGAGGCGCTGGTCTTTCTGGAATCTCCACGGCGTATTCCCGTTACGCTGGAAGACCTGGCCACCCTGACGGAGCGTCAGATCTTCATCGCGAGGGAGCTGACCAAGAAACACGAAACGCTCTATGTCGGGCAGGCAGGTGAACTCAGGGAGGTTCTTGGCGATGAGGTCAGGGGGGAACTTGTGGTCATCGTTGAGGCGGCCGGGGAGGATGTCAGCACTGACCTGTCTAGGACTGATGTGCTGGAAGCGCTGCTCACGGAGTTATCGCCTGCACAAGCGGCCAGGATCGGGGCCCGGATCCTGAATGAGAAAAAGTCGGGGCTCTATGACCTGGCTCTGCGTCTCAAAGGTGACAGCTGATGGCCAGTGTGGCGGAAAGTTGAAAATCTGCTGCAACGAGCGACAATCAACAATTGAGTTGGCTGGACAGTCGCCGGCGGAACCTATTCATCTGGATGGGTACCGCGGGAGGAAAGTCCGGGCTCCAAAGGACAGGGTGCCAGGTAACGCCTGGGGGGCGCGAGCCCACGGAAAGTGCAGCAGAGAGTAGACCGCCTCAGTTCGCTGAGGTAAGGGTGAAAGGGTGCGGTAAGAGCGCACCGCGCGAGTGGTAACACGTCGCGGCTAGGTAAACCCCACCCGGAGCAAGGCCAAATAGGAACCCACTGGCGTGGTCCGCGCCGGGTTCGGGTAGGCCGCTGGAGGTTATTGGTGACAGTGACCCTAGATGAATGACTGTTCTCGACAGAACCCGGCTTATAGGCTGACTCGTCCTGGTTTCTTTTTCTTCTATAAAGAGCGCTTTTTATTTCCAAATACTCTCTTACTTAAAGTGATTTCGAGTTTTGCTTTATAGGCGCTTGCAGATGTTCAGAAACTTCTGGACTTCTGCTCCAAAAAGGCGAAAAATCCCTTATATATCCGAGGCTTATCTCCAAACCCCTGCTTGACTCAACTTCGACCGGCTCTATAGTGTCCGAAGTTGGGAAAAAGTGGAGAAAAGTGGGTATTTCGCCCCTTATTCTTGCAGATGATGTTTCGCGGTATCAGCAATGCCACGTTGGATGGCAAGGGGCGTATGGCGCTCCCATCCCGCAATCGGGAGATTGTCCTTGCCAGTTCGGAAGGCAAGGTGGTTGTGACCATCGACATGCGCGAAACCTGTCTTCTCCTGTACCCGCTGCCCGAATGGGAAATTGTCCAACGCAAGCTCGAGGGGTTGTCCAACATCAACCCGCAGGCCCGCTTGCTGCAACGGCTCCTGATTGGTCACGCCACCGACCTCGATCTCGATTCGAACGGCCGGATCCTGCTGCCGGCCATGTTGCGTGATTACGGGGAGCTGGAAAAAAAGCTGGTCCTCGTTGGCCAGGGCAACAAGATCGAAATCTGGTCTCACGGCATCTGGCAGGAACGGATGTCGGGTTGGCTGGCGAATGGTTCCGGACTGCTGGACGACAGCGATGCCTTTACGGGTCTGTCGGTGTAGTGGCTGATTTACCACTGGAACAGTTGCATGTTCCGGTCTTAGTGGAAGAAGTGCTGAACAACTTGATCTGGTCGACATCCGGCACCTACGTAGACGCCACGTTTGGCAGAGGCGGCCATACGCGTGCAATCCTGGAAGCGCTGGGTGAAAACGCCAGGGTCATCGCGCTTGACCGGGACCCCGAAGCGGTATCAGCGGGTGAAGATCTCGCCCGGAAGAGTGACCGGCTGACAGTGTGCCATGCCTGCTTTTCGGATCTTTCGCGTTGCCTTGCCGATCTGGGCATTGAAGAGGTTGCGGGAATTCTGATGGATCTTGGGGTCTCGTCCCCGCAGCTCGACGAGGCTGAACGGGGTTTCAGTTTCATGGCTGATGGTCCGCTGGATATGCGCATGGATCCGGGATCGGGGTTCAGTGCGGCCCAGTGGCTGAACACGGCTGCGGAGGCGGAAATCGCTGGTGCGTTGCGTGAGTTTGGCGAAGAGCGGCATGCGCGACGTATCGCACGCGGAATTATTGCTGCGCGGCCGCTGTCGAGAACCGCGGAACTGGCCGATGTTGTCGCACAAGCCATTCCCCGGGCGGCGCGAAACAAACACCCGGCAACACGCACATTCCAGGCGGTGCGGATGGTCGTCAATGCTGAAGCAGAGGAACTGAAACAGGGGCTGGTCGCGGCATTCGATTTGCTCGAGGTGGGGGGCCGTTTAGCGGTGATCAGCTTTCAGTCGCTCGAAGACCGGGTGGTCAAACAGACTTTTCGGAAATGGTCGAGGCCCGAGCCGATGCCCCGCAGGCTGCCGGTAAGGCACGAATCCCTGGAAACACCGGGTCGCGAGGTGGCGGGTCCCATCAGGGCGAGCGCTCAGGAGGTCGATCGTAACCCCCGAGCGCGAAGTGCTCTCTTGCGTGTGATCGAAAAGCGGGTCATGGAAAAATCATGAAAGCGCTACTCGAACGGTTCAAGGCAAACGGGTGGATGATTGCTACTGCGGTTGTCGCGGTCTGCATCGTCGGGAGCGGTCTCAAACTGGTCGAAGCCGGGGATGAAACGCGTCAGCTTTACAGCGACCTGGGCCGCGTGCAGGCGGAACAGGATGCGCTGCTGGCGGAGCACAGCCGGTTGCTCCTCGAGCGCGGAGCACTGACGAGTCTCAGCAATATCGAACAGGTAGCAGTCGAAGATCTCGATATGCACTTCCCCGAAACTGTTGCGCAGGTCGTTGAGTGAGAGTTGTTGTATGAGTGCCTGGCGCCACTACTCCGTTGTTGTGCTGTTCATCAGCGCGGGGCTTATCCTCAGCGGCCGGGTTGTCTGGCTGGCGGTGACCGAAAAAGACTTCCTCCAGCAACAGGGGGACGCTCGTTCGGTGCGAGAGGAGACCATCCCGGCTTTACGCGGTGTGATTCACGACCGTCATGGTGAACCGCTTGCGGTTTCGACGCCTGTGTTTGCTGCGTGGACCGATCCTTCGAAAGCCCGCTTCGCAGCACACGACATAGCGCGCCTTGCAGAAGTGCTCGATTTACCGCCTGCGGATCTCGCGAGCCGGACGGTGCCGTCAACCCGGGAATTCGTTTACCTGAAACGCCGGATCGACTGGCAGACCGCACAACGGGTGAAGCAGCTCAAAATGGATCACATCTACCTGCAGCCGGAATACCGCAGGTACTACCCTGCGGGCGAGGTGGCAGCCCATCTTGTTGGGGTGACGGACGTCGACGACAAGGGGATTGAAGGTTCCGAGAAGGCATATGACACCCGGCTCAAGGGTACGGCGGGCGGCAAGGTCGTTCTGAAAGATCTCCTGGGGAATACAGTGCGGGATCTCGAATACAGGAGTGCTCCTGTTTATGGACAGGATCTCACGCTCAGCATTGATCTCAGATTGCAGTTTGTTGCGTACCGGGAACTGAAGTCAGCGGTGTCCAGCCACGGCGCCCAGTCCGGGTCGCTCATCATGGCTGACGTCGGGACAGGGGAAATCCTGGCGCTCGTTAATCAGCCTTCGTACAACCCGAACGATATTCGTAATCATCTCTCTGGCATGCGTAATCGCGCCATAACGGATCCGTGTGAGCCAGGCTCGACAGTTAAACCCTTCACCGCCCTGGCGGCCATGGAGAGTGGGCGCTACAGGGCGGATACGCAGATCGACACGGATCCGGGGTACTTCCGGGTAGGGCGCAAACTGATACAGGACCCCGTTAACCGCGGAACGCTGAGTCTTGCGGGCGCGGTCCAGAAATCGAGCCAGGTAGCGTTTGCAAAGGTTGCGCTCGACCTCCCTGAGCGGGCTGTGTTCGACGTGCTTCAACGTGCCGGGGCGGCGGATGTCCCCGGTCTCGGTCTTCCGGGTGAGGCGACAGGGTTCATGGACGATTCGCAACTGCGTTACCCGATCGTGCGGACGAGCCTCGCTTACGGATATGGTCTTTCCGTCACTCCCATGCAACTGGCCCAGGGTTATCTGACCCTCGGAAACATGGGTCGCAAGGTGCCTTTGTCGATTGTGAAATCGAACGCCATTCCATCCGGTGAGCGTGTGTTCGATGCACGTCTTGTAGGTGAAGTGCTCAACATGATGGAACTTGTTACGCACGAAGGGGGTACGGCTCCCGGGGCTGCTGTCGCCGGGTATCGCGTTGCCGGTAAAACCGGTACAGCCCGCATCGTGGGGCCTGACGGGTATGACGATGAACGCCATGTTGCATGGTTCGCCGGCCTGGTGCCTGTCAGTGATCCCCGCCTTGTCATGGTCGTTCTGGTCAATGAGCCCACGGCCGGTTTGAGCGGCGGCGGTGCGGTGGCAGCACCCATCTTCAACCGCGTGGCGGAGCGCAGCATGCGTCTGCTCGGGGTGGCGCCGGACGCGCACGGATGAACCTACGTTTGCTTCTCTCCGACACCGACGCCCCGGATCTGGGCCTCCCGGATGTCGAACTCACGGGTTTGAGCGAACATACAGGTGAGGTCGAGCCGGGGTTTGGGTTCTGCGCAGTTGCCACTGAGCCTGAAACCCTCGCCGTGCATTGTGAACAGGCGATACGATCCGGAGCAGCGGCCATTCTCTTGGAGAAGAGCCAAAAACCGCTGCCACTGAAGCCGCTGAAAGTGCCTGCGGTCCCGGTGGATTCCCTTGCCCGCCGGCGCGGCGAACTCGCTGCCCGGTTTTATGGTGATCCCAGCGCGGATGTCGTCTGCTTCGGGGTCACGGGTACAAATGGCAAAACCTCCATTGCCTACCACATAGCGGACCTTCTCAGCGCGATTGGTGTGCGTTCGGGGTATTCAGGCACACTTGGCTGGGGTCAGCCCGGTCAGCTTGCCGAAGACGGGTTGACGACCGCCAACGCTGTGGCTCTGCAGCGCAGACTTGCCGAATTCAGAGATCAGGAAGTTGGGGCTGTTGCCCTCGAGGTGAGCTCTCACGCGCTTGCGCAGGGCCGGGCATCTGAGGTTCGGTTTGCCGTCGCCGTCTTCTCCAATCTCTCCCACGATCACCTCGACTATCACAAAACCCCTGAGGCTTATGGTGAAGCCAAAGCCCGATTGTTCCTGGAATGGCCGCTCCGAGCGGCAGTCATCAACGTGGATGACGCATTCGGGAAGGAACTGGCTGGTCGATGTAAGTGTCCGGTGATCACGTACGGACAGGATGGAGACTGGCGATGGACCGTTTCCGAAGCGGGCGACCATGTCACCTGGCAGACGCCGGCCGGCGAGTACGTAAAGCAATTGGATGTGGTCGCTGACTACGCGGTGGCGAATCTGACCGCGGCTCTGGCCGCGTGTGTTGCGGCAGGTTTCGACATCGCTGCGCTCATGGATCGGGTTGAGCAGACTGGAGGTGTGCCCGGCAGGATGGAGGTAGTGCGTGGTCAGCGGAGTGTTTCACAACCCGGTCCGAGGGTGGTGGTGGACTACGCACACACGCCTGATGCTCTTGAGAAAGTTCTCACGAGCCTTAAATCTGCGTGTCAGGGTCGGCTGATTTGCGTTGTGGGCTGTGGTGGAGACCGGGATGTGACCAAGCGGCCTGTCATGGGTCGGATAGCCGGGCGTCTGGCGGACCAGGTGTGGCTTACCTCGGACAACCCCCGCTCGGAAGACCCGGCGGAGATTATCCGTCAGATGAATCCTGAGCCGGATGACTCGGTAATGATCTGTGTTGAGAGGCGTGATGCCATCAGAGCCGCTGTGAGGCATGCCGGTCCTGGTGACGTGGTTCTTGTGGCAGGCAAAGGTCACGAGCCGTACCAGGAGATCCACGGAGAAAAGTTTCCTTTCGACGACCGTGTCGAATCAGCGCTGGCCCTGGATGAAAGAACCCCCGAAGAAAAAGGGGAGTGTCGCTGATGTTGCTCTGGTTAACTGAATACCTTGCGGAATTCGTCAGCGGCTTTGGGGTTTTTCAGTACCTCACTTTCCGAACCATGGTGAGCGTCATGACGGCGCTCTTCATGTCGCTCATGATTGGCCCGTTTGTCATCGAGAAACTGGCCCACCTGCAGATTGGCCAGACAGTGCGTGACGAGGGTCCGCAGAGTCATCTCAGCAAAGCGGGTACACCCACGATGGGTGGTGCGCTCATCCTCATCGTCATCCTCGTGACGACGCTTCTATGGGGTGATCTCGCTTCACGCCAGGTTTGGGTTGTACTTGCCGTCACGATGTCTTTCGGTGTCATCGGCTGGGTCGACGACTATCTCAAGATCTCGCGCAAAAACAGCGCCGGGCTGGCAGCGAGGTGGAAGTACTTCTGGCAGTCTGTTTTTGGAATGGCGGCAGCCGTATTTCTGTACACATCGGCCCAGATCCCCGCTGAAACGGATCTGATTGTCCCGTTTTTCAAGACTGTTGCGATTCCGCTTGGGGTTGGGTTTGTCGCCCTCTGTTATCTGATGATTGTAGGCATGAGCAACGCCGTTAACCTCACCGATGGGCTGGACGGCCTAGCCATTCTGCCGACAGTCATGGTGGGTGCGGCCCTGGGCCTCATCGCCTACCTGGTCGGAAATGCGGAGTTTTCGGGTTACCTCCAGATCCCATATATCCCGGGGGCGGGCGAGTTGGCGGTTTTCTGTGGTGCGCTCATCGGTGCCGGTCTGGGTTTCCTGTGGTTCAACACCTATCCCGCCCAGGTGTTTATGGGTGATGTGGGTGCGCTTGCTCTCGGCGCTGCGCTCGGGGTTGTTGCGGTCATCATCCGCCACGAAATTGTGCTGTTGATCATGGGTGGGTTGTTTGTGCTGGAGACTGCCAGCGTCATCATCCAGGTGGCATCTTTTCGCCTGACCGGCAAACGCATATTCAGAATGGCGCCCATTCACCATCACTTCGAGCTGAAAGGGTGGCCTGAACCGAAAGTCATCGTGAGGTTCTGGATCGTCACGCTGGTCCTCGTCACCGTGGGTCTTTCGACCCTGAAGTTGCGGTAGCTGTGAACGACTCCCTGCCAATAGCTGTGCTGGGGTTTGGTGTGACCGGACAATCGGTAGCGCGCTACCTGCTGGCACAGCAGCGGCGTGTGGTTGTCCTGGATACCCGTGCCTCATTCCTGGATGAGGTGGACCCGGAACTGGTGGAGTTCGCTGGTGCGGACTTCATGTGGCAGGTGATGGGCTGGCCGGATCTTGATGTCGAGTACGCTGTTGTGAGCCCGGGGTTGTCCATGGACAGCTGCCTTGTCAGGTCAGCCCGTACCCGGGGAGTGATCCTGAAAAGCGACATCGATCTTTTCATCGCTGAAGCCCGGGCTCCAGTTATAGGGGTCACGGGCACAAACGGGAAAAGTACGGTGACCGAGCTGGTTGGCCACATAATTCAGCACAGCGGCCTTGCCTGTGGTGTCGGGGGTAATCTCGGCGAGGCGGCCCTTGGTCTCCTGGATCCGGAAACTGCTTTTTACGTCCTCGAGCTTTCGAGCTTCCAGCTGGAAAGGAGCGGGGAGTTGCCGCTGGCGGCGGCCGTGGTTCTGAACGTCACCCAGGACCATCTGGACGAACATGGGGATATGGCTTCCTATGCCGCGGCCAAGAAAAGGATTTTCACCCGCGCCGATCGGTGTGTGTTCAACCGCGACGACCAAACCACGAAGCCGGACGCCAGAGCAGAAGATGAGGTCGTGAGCTTCGGTCTGGATGAACCCCTTCGTTCGAACGACTGGGGTGTCGCGAGTCACGCAGGCGAAGAATGGCTGTACTGCGGTAGCGAGAAGATCATCGCAGTTACCGATCTGCCCCTTGAAGGTGGGCACAACGTCGCAAATGTGCTCGCTGCCTGTGCCCTCGCGGAGGGACTCGTCGAGCGGGATACCCTCCCTGCCGCGATTCGCAGTTTTTCGGGCCTTCCCCACAGGTTTGTCGAAGTCGCGAGTATCGGCGGCGTGACGTATGTGAACGATTCGAAAGCCACCAACGTGGGTGCAACCGTTGCAGCGCTTGAAGGGTTGCCTGCGCAAAACCAGATAGTTCTCGTTGGCGGAGGCGATGCCAAGGGCGCGGACCTCTCACCACTGGCAGCGGTTTTTCAGGATCGTGTCAGGCATGTCTTCACGCTTGGAAAGGATGGTGATGCGCTCGCCTCTGTCGCGCAGGCAGCCGGTATCGGAACCACGGCGTGTACTGACGTTGTCGATGCGGTTGGGCGGGCGGCCGCCAGGGCAGTGGCTGGCGATATGGTCCTGCTGTCACCGGCGTGTTCCAGTCTGGATATGTACGAAAGCTACGCTGAACGTGGCAATCAGTTTGCAGACGCCGTTGCTGCTCTCTTAGTGGAGGCAGGAGGGGTGGAGACAGGAGGGGCGGAGACATGAACGCAACCGCTCCCGGTCAGTCCAGCCTGGCTGGAATTCTCGTCCCCTTCATCGCTTTGCTGGCAGTGGGGGTTGTCATGGTCGCGTCAGCAAGCGTGGCCCTTGGAGATGGCTTTTTTAACCGGCACATCTTTTCGCTGGCGGTAGCTGTGATCCTTGCAGGTGCCGTGTTTGCGGTCCCTCCTGGCTGGTGGGATAAGGTGTACCTGCTGGGCTGGGCTGTGGCCGTGCTTATGGCGATTGCCGTTCTGCTTCCAGGGATCGGCACGGAAGTTAACCATGCCCAGAGATGGATAAGGATTGGTGGATTCTCGTTGCAGCCGTCCGAACTCGCGAAATTCGGGTTGTGCGTCTATCTTGCGGGTTATATCAGGCGGCACGAACAGAGCCTTCAGGAAGATCCCAAAACGATATTGATACCGTTTGGGATGGTCTGTGTGGTGGGTGCGCTCCTCGTGGCGCAGCCTGACCTGGGCTCAGCAGTTGTCATCGTCTTTGCGGCGGCAGTCCTCCTGTACCTGGCAGGCGCGCGGCTTCGCTACTTCGTTCTCCTGGCCATTGTCGGAGTTGTCGCCCTCGCGGTCCTCATTGAAATTGCCCCGTATCGCATGCAGCGCCTGATCGCGTTTCTTGATCCCTGGTCTGTGGCGTTTGGCAGCGGCTATCAACTCACGCAGGCGCTGATAGCTTTTGGTCGGGGAGAGCTCTTTGGGCTCGGTCTGGGAGAAGGAATACAAAAACTCTTCTACCTTCCCGAAGCGCACAACGATTTCATCTTTGCGGTCGTGGCGGAAGAGCTGGGGGCGGTTGGGGCAATTTTCATCGCCGGTGTATTCACGTACCTCGTTTTCCAGCTTTTTACGCTTGGACGCATACACGTCGAACGCTATTCGCTGTTTACCGGATACGCCGCGTACTTCACCGGCCTCATCATCGGCGTTCAGTTTCTGGTCAACCTCGGCGTCAACACGGGAGCGCTGCCCACCAAAGGTCTGACGTTGCCTTTCGTGAGTTACGGGGGAAACAGCCTCATTGTCTCCTGCGCGATGGTTGCCCTGGTCCTCCGGGGGACAATGCAGCAACCGGCGCACTCGACCCCAGGAAAAACCCGTCGGAAGACGCTCGGGAAGATCCGGAAGAAAGGGAGGGCGGCGTGACCGAAAGCCGTGATGCCCTGAATCAAGGTACGGTCTATCAGATACCGGAGATGGGCAGGATCCGCTCAATTCACTTCGTCGGGATCGGCGGAGCCGGCATGTGTGGGATTGCCGAGGTGCTGCTCAACCAGGGGTATCGCGTGACCGGGTCTGACAGGGAAACCTCGGCTAACACGGACAGGCTCGAGAAACTTGGCGCCGTTGTGCACCAGGGTCACGAGGCCGGTTGGGTCCAGGATGCCGACGTTGTTGTTACTTCGAGCGCGATAGCAGATGACAATCCTGAAGTGGTTGCTGCGCGCTTGCGGCATGTGCCTGTGGTCCCAAGGGCAGAGATGCTTGGCGAGCTCATGCGCTACAGACACGGTATCGCAGTTGCAGGCACCCATGGTAAAACGACCACAACCAGCCTCATCACCGAGATTTTTCGCTGTGCGGATCTGTCGCCAACGTTTGTGATCGGTGGGCTCCTGAACAGCGCCGGTACAAATGCCGAGCTTGGCGGCGGGCGTTACCTCATTGCGGAAGCTGACGAGTCTGATGCGTCTTTTCTGCACCTGCAGCCCATGTCAGCGGTCATTACCAACATCGACCGTGACCACATGGCAACTTACGGCAATGATTTTGGCCGGTTGAAAGACACTTTCGTGGAATTTGCGCACAGGCTCCCGTTCTACGGTGCTGTGGCCCTCTGCGTAGACGATGCTGAAGCACGATCGATCATCGATCGCCTGTCACGACCGGTACTGACCTACGGTTGCTCGGAGGATGCCCAGTTCCGTGCGAGCAATATTCGTGTGGATGTTGAACGCTGGTGTTTTGACGTTGACCGCGGGGATTACGGGCCCAGGTTGAGTGTCAGTCTTGCCATTCCCGGGCAGCACAACGTGCTGAACGCGCTTGCGGCGATCGCGATAGCCACTGAAGAACGTATAGACGACGAGGCAATTGTCGAGGGGCTCGGTGGGTTCGCGGGTGTTGACCGCCGGTTCCAGACAACGCACGCCATCGCTGTGGGCGATGCGAGTATCACGCTTGTTGATGACTACGGTCACCATCCTTCAGAAGTGCGGGCTGTCATTGAAACGGCTCGAGCCCTCTGGCCGGACAAGCAACTGGCAATGGTGTATCAGCCACACCGTTTCAGCCGGACAAGAGATCTCTTTGACGACTTCACCCGCGTCCTTTCGTCTGTCGACAAACTGATGTTGTTGGACGTGTACTCGGCGGGTGAGGAGCCGATTGCAGGTGCTGACGGTAAGGCGTTGGCGCAGGCAATACGTCAGCGCGGTGAGGTGAGCCCGGTTTTTGTTCAGGATCCCGGGGAGGCTATCGATCTCATTCCGCGATTCTGCGCGGACGGTGATGTGCTGCTCGTCCAGGGGGCTGGGAACGTCAGCACTGTCTCGAGGGAGCTCAGGCAATGGTGAACCGGTTGATGATGACACTGGTTATCGCGTCCGTGGCGGTGATTGCCGCTGCGGGATGGTGGGCGCTGGATGGTCCCGTGGCGAGATTTGTCATCCGCGGAGATCTGACCGATCTCGAGCAGAAAGAAATACGAAGAGTCTTGTCGGAAGCCGATTTTGGATCCGTTTTGACCATTCGATTCGATGAGGTTAAAGCGACACTCAACGCCCTTCCCTGGGCGCAGGAAGTGACAATTCACCGGGCATGGCCGGACGCGTTGATTGTGAGCCTGCACAAAGCCACGCCTATCGCACGATGGGGAGAAGGGCAGTATCTCTCCGCCGCTGGACAGGTTGTCGATCTCCCCGACGAATACCCGGGTGTTCCATCATTCAGCGTTCAGGTTGATACGCCGGAACAGGCCATACGTGTGTACCGTCTGCTCGATCAGGTGTTTGCGCGTGCGGGCCTGGATATCGACGGGCTGGACCAGAACGCGCAGGGAGAGTGGACAGTTAGCCTGGTGAGTTCCGGCACACGTGCGAATAAAGATAAAGAGCAACGGTTCGATGTTCTGTTGGGCTCGGAACAGTTGAACGAAAGATCTCATCGATTCCTTCTCGTGCACCGGCGTGCTCTGGAAAAAGAGGATCAGAAGGTCGTTTATGTCGACGCACGGTATTCAAGCGGTGTTGCGGTGCGTTTCGACGATGAAGAAGAGCAGGAAAACCTGGTAGGACTTGTTGAGGACGCGCAATGGCGGTAGACGCTAGCAAACTGGCTGGACAGAGGATTGTAGGCCTCGATATCGGCACGAACAAAGTAGCGGCAATCGTTGCGGAAGTTGGTGAAGAGGGCGCCCTCGAGATTATCGGTATCGGGACAAATCACTCCAGGGGGCTCAAGAAAGGGGTTGTAGTCAACATCGAATCAACTGTCGGGTCGATACAGAGGGCGGTCGAAGAAGCAGAGTTGATGGCCGGATGTTCCATTGAGTCTGTGTATGCGGGCATAGCGGGCAGCCACATCCGCTCGCTGAACTCCCACGGGATTGTTGCGATCCGGGACCGCGAGGTATACGGCCAGGATGTCGACCGGGTGATCGACGCGGCGCAGGCGATGGCAATTCCTGCTGACCAGAAAATCCTTCATGTCATTCCGCAGGAATTTGTCATCGATGCACAGGAAGGGGTGAAAGAGCCGCTCGGCATGTCGGGTGTGCGCTTGGAGGCCAAAGTCCACATGGTGACGTGTGCCGTTAATGCGGTGCAGAACATCGAAAAGTGCATCGAGAGATGTGGTTTGCACGTCAACGACGTCATCCTCGAACAGCTGGCATCGAGTTACTCGATATTGACAGAGGACGAGCGCGATCTGGGTGTCTGTCTTGTCGATATTGGTGGAGGTACGACAGACATAGCCATATTCACAGGTGGTGCGATCCGGCATACGGCTGTCATTCCCATTGCGGGCGATCAGGTGACAAACGACATCGCGATGGCGCTCAGAACCCCTACACAGAATGCAGAAGATCTGAAGATCAAATACGCCTGCGCGCTCACCCAACTTGCGAAAGCGGATGAAGTGATCAAGGTACCGGGTGTCGGCGACAAGCCAGCACGTGAGCTTTCGCGTCAGGCGCTCGCTGAAGTCGTCGAGCCGCGCTATGACGAGCTGTTTACGCTCATACAGGCTGAGCTGAGGCGCAGCGGTTTCGAAGACCTGGTCGCCGCCGGGATCGTGTTGACCGGCGGTGCAGCAAAGATGGAAGGAGTGATTGACCTGGCTGAGGAAATTTTCCACATGCCGGTCAGTCTCGGGGTGCCACGTAACGTGGCCGGTTTGAAGGACATCGTACGCAATCCCATATACGCCACTGGCGTCGGCTTGTTGCAGTACGGTTTGGAACGGGAAAAAGAAGCACCCGGAAGGGGCGGCTCCAATCAGGGAGGCGTGTTCTCGAGGGTCAAGAACTGGTGGATCGAAAACTTTTAATCCAATTATCAATGAACAGACGAGCTGGAGAAAACGATGTTCGAACTGGTAGATAGCGCGCCACAAAGCGCGGTCATCAAAGTCATCGGCGTGGGCGGGGGCGGCGGTAACGCCGTTCAGCACATGGTGAGCCGAAGTGTCGAGGGAGTGGACTTTATCGCCCTCAATACGGACGCACAGGCGCTGAAGAGTCTTGATGCCCAAACAACGCTGCAGATTGGCAGCAACATAACCAAGGGCCTGGGTGCGGGCGCGGATCCGGAGGTAGGCAGAGCAGCTGCTCTGGAAGACAAGGACCGGATAGCAGAAGTACTCTCAGGTGCTGACATGGTCTTCGTTACGGCAGGTATGGGTGGAGGTACCGGGACGGGTGCCGCGCCGGTAGTCGCTGAAGTTGCTCGTGAACTCGACATTCTGACGGTGGCGGTAGTCACCAAGCCGTTCAATTTCGAGAAGCGTGAGGATGTTGCGGACTATGGCATCCGGGAGCTCTCGCAGCATGTCGACTCACTGATCACCATACCCAACGAGAAACTCCTGGCGGTCCTCGGTGAGCGCACCAGCATGCTGGATGCGTTCGGTGCGGCCAACGACGTTTTGCTCGGAGCCGTGCAGGGTATTGCAGACCTGATTATCCGTCCGGGAATGATCAACGTGGACTTTGCCGATGTCCGTACCGTCATGTCGGAAATGGGTATGGCGATGATGGGTACCGGCAGAGCATCTGGCGAAAACCGGGCTCGCGACGCGGCAGAAGCGGCAATACGCTCACCGCTTTTGGAGGACGTTGACCTGCACGGCGCGCGCGGTATCCTCGTGAATGTCACAGCTGGGCCGGAACTCAATATTGGTGAGTTCACCGATGTCGGAACGATCATCGAGGAATTTGCCTCCTCGTCGGCCACGGTTGTTGTCGGCACGGTCATCGACCCTGGTATGGGTGAAGAACTGAAGGTCACGGTTGTCGCTACGGGCCTCGGAGAGCCGGATATGCCGAATGTGGTTGTCGACAATACCGTGTCCCGGGAAGCCCTCGACGGCCAGCTCGATTACGCCAGGCTCGACCGGCCCGCGTATGCGCGCCAGCAGGCTGCTGGCCATCCGGGCGCTAGCGAAAACCTGGCGGAAAACACGGCGGAGGAGCGAATGGAGCGGGATACGACTGATATGGATTATCTCGATATACCGGCCTTTCTACGCCGCCAGGCTGACTGAAAATGAGGTAGAACACCGATACAAAATGAAACAAATTGTGCGGCACAGTGCATAGAGTGCATTTTTTGCAGGTAGTAACATGCCGCGCCTATGTCTGTGACGAAAATCCTACAACAACGGACGCTTAACAACAGCATTCGTGCGACCGGTGTGGGCCTCCATACCGGTGAGAAGGTGTATGTCACCCTGAAGCCTGCGCCCGTGGATACGGGAATTGTGTTTGTTCGTACGGATCTCGACACACAGATTTCCATCCCCGCGAAAGCAGACAAAGTGGGATCGACCACACTCGCAACGTCCCTGACCGAGGGGCAGTGTGAGATCTCGACGATTGAGCACCTCATGTCTGCGTTTGCCGGTCTCGGTGTGGACAATGCCATTGTTGAGGTGAGTGCCGCGGAACTGCCCATCATGGACGGCAGTGCGGCCCCATTCGTGTTTCTCCTGCAGTCTGCGGGCATTGTTGAGCAGGAAGGACCAAAGCGGTTCTTGCGAATCCTCGAAACTGTGCGGGTCGAGGATGGCGATGTTGTTGCAGAACTCTGTCCCTACGAGGGGTTTCAGCTTGAGTACACCCTCAAATACGACCATCCGGTCTTCGAGAGGCATGAACACACGGTCACCGTGGATTTTTCGTCCACCGCCTACGTCAAGGAAGTCAGCAGGGCGCGCACATTCGGATTTCTTGCCGACTACGAGAAACTGCGGGAAATGAACCTCGCGAAAGGCGGCAGTCTGGACAATGCGGTGGTTGTTGATGATTTCCGCATCCTGAATGAAGAGGGTCTGCGCCTCGAAGACGAATTCGTCAAACACAAGATTCTCGATGCCATCGGGGATCTGTACCTCCTTGGGCACAGCCTCATCGGCCGATTCTACGGGCACAAATCGGGGCATGGTGCGAACAACGCGCTTGTCCGCAAGCTGCTCGAAACACCCTCCGCATACGAAATTGTTAGTTTCGACAGTGTCGCTGAAGTTCCCGGCCAGTATGCGAACGGAGTTCTGGCGCAGGCCTGACCGAGCGCAACCTCAAAATTGTGAGCTGATTCCCAAATTCAGCTCGTCGCTACACGTATCTTGATTTCTGTAACCTGCGCGAAACCTGCGAGTTTGTTGAGTTCGGGCAAGAGGTCCGGCAGGAGAAAACGCAGTCGTGTGGCGGCAGCTGAGCTTCGGCAGAGAACGTGAAGATGAGGGCCCCTGACGTCAGTCACCTCCACTTCACCGGCCAGGGGATTCTCCAGGAGAGCCCGTAACTCGAGGGTCCAACGCTTCTGGCTGGCTGCCGATTTGAGCAGTTTCTGCAGCGCTGAGAACCGCTTGTGGTCTTCGTCGAGCAGATCAACTATCTTACGTGTGGGCACTGGAAACGAACTTTAGGGCAAATATAAGGGAAGGACGGATAGCCTAGGCCGGCTGACAGGCAATGTCGACCCGACAAGCCCAACAAGAGGGTAAGACTCGGCCAAACAGATTATGAAGCTCATTTTTATCCGTGAACGCGGCGTCAGCCGCCACATAGCGATATCACGGCGAATGCTGGCCGTGATTGGCGCTCTGGGCCTTGTTGCCCTGGGTGCTGCGGGTATGTACGTCACGCGTGACACGGTGGATGCACAGGTTGTCGCCCAGTGGCGGGTGAAGCTCAATGAGCAGAAAAACAAGGTTGTTGACCTCGCCCAACGTAACGATGCTCAGAATGCTGCTGTCGGCAAACAGCTAGCAGAGATGCAGGCCAGGCTCCTGCGTATGGAAGCGATCGGCTCGTACATGGCTGAGGTGGCAGATCTGGAGGCTGAAGAGTTCGACTTCAATTCTGTTCCGGCACAGGGTGGACCGGTGCTTGAAGGTGAATTTGTGGCGGACGGCGACATGATTGCCCGCGAGCTCGAACGCCTGTCTGAACAGCTCAAACGGCGGGAAACCGAACTGGACATCCTGCACGAGGTGCTCGTCGGCGCAGATATCTACGAGGCTTCCAAGGTCCGGGGGCGCCCGGTCAGATGGGGCTGGATGTCTTCCCCCTATGGGCGCCGTGTGGATCCCCTCACCGGCGGTACAGGCTGGCACTCGGGGGTGGATTTTGCGGGTCGCCACGGCAGCGATGTCATTGCGGTTGCCTCCGGTGTGGTCACGTTTGCGGGGGAGCGCCAGGGATACGGCAAAATGGTGGAAATCAGTCACGCACAGGGGCTGGTCACGCGCTATGCACACCACGAAGAGGTGACCGTCAGGACCGGCGATGTCGTTGAGAAAGGCGACCGCGTCGGCATCATGGGTTCGAGCGGCCGTTCAACAGGTCCCCACGTGCATTTCGAAGTGCTTAAGAATGGACGCACCGTCGACCCGGCAGGGTATATCTCTCGTCGATCCTAGGTACAATGCCGCCACCCCGGTATAACGTCCCGTATTAGATGGCCAATTTCCTCACTCGCCTCTTCGGCACGAAGAACAGTCGCGAACTCAAACGAATGGGCAGGATTGTCGACAAGATCAATGCCCTTGAAGATCAGTTTGACGCACAGACGGACCTGCCCGCTTTCACGGAGTCTCTGCGCAGCCGCCTGAGCGATGGTGCAACCCTCGATGATCTCCTGCCGGAGGCGTTTGCAGCGGTCCGGGAGGCCGCCAAGCGAACAAAAGACATGCGTCACTTCGACGTTCAGATGATCGGGGGTATCACGCTTCACGAGGGACGTATCGCCGAGATGCGTACCGGTGAAGGTAAAACCCTGGTCGCGACACTCCCAGCCTACTTAAACGCGCTGTCTGGCGGTGGGGTGCACGTGGTGACCGTCAACGATTACCTCGCCCGGCGTGATGCCACCTGGATGGGACCCATCTACGAAGCGCTGGGTATGACGGTTGGTGTAGTGCAGTCGCACCAGCCGCCACTCGAGAAACGTGAAGCTTATGCGGCCAACATAACGTACGGCACGAACAATGAATTCGGTTTCGACTATCTCCGGGACAATATGGCATTCACGCTGGACGAACGTTTCCAGCGCGGTCTCAACTTTGCAATTGTCGACGAGGTGGATTCGATCCTGATCGATGAAGCGAGAACTCCGCTCATCATCTCCGGAACCGCGGAAGAGAGCACACAGCTCTACGCGACGATGAACAAACTTGCTCCAAAGCTCAACCAGCAGGAGTTTATCGAGCAGAACCGGGTGTTTGGAGAGGAGGAAGTTGAACCCACCGGCGATTTTATGGTTGATGAGAAAAACCGCCAGGTGGAACTGACGGAGCTTGGCCACCAGAAAGTCGAAGAGGAACTCACCAAGATCGGTTTACTGGACGATGGCGACAGCCTCTACTCCGCGACGAATCTGAATCTCCTGCATCACGTCCACGCTGCGCTCAAAGCGCACTACCTTTTCAAGCGCGACGTCGACTACATGGTTGCCAATGGCGATGTTGTGATCGTAGACGAACACACCGGGCGGGCCATGCCGGGCCGGCGTTGGTCAGAAGGCATACACCAGGCGGTCGAAGCCAAAGAAGGGGTGTCCATCCAGAACGAGAGCCAGACACTGGCATCGACAACGTTCCAGAACTACTTCCGGATGTACGACAAGCTGTCGGGCATGACAGGAACGGCGGATACCGAGGCGTTCGAGTTCCGTCAGATTTACGGTCTCGATGTGGTTGTGATCCCAACCCACATGCCCATGGTCCGGGACGACCAGAACGATCTCATCTATCTCACGCTGGAAGACAAATTCGACGCAATTGTCGAAGACATTAACGAGCGTATACACAACGGCCAGCCGGTACTTGTGGGGACCGCCTCGATCGAATCTTCGGAAATACTGTCACGTGAGCTCAATAAACGGCAAATTGAGCACAGCGTGCTGAACGCCAAGCAGCACGAACGTGAGGCGGACATCATCGCGGATGCGGGGCGTCCCGGGGTTGTCACCATCGCGACGAATATGGCCGGCCGGGGTACGGATATCGTCCTCGGTGGCAATCTCGAAGCGGAGATTTCCCGGTCGGGTGAACTGTCGGACGTTCAGCGTGGAGAGCTCGAGAGTGCCTGGCAACAGCGTCACGACCAGGTGATTGAGGCGGGTGGTCTGCACATCGTCGGCACAGAGCGTCACGAGTCGCGGCGTATCGACAACCAGTTGCGGGGGCGTTCGGGACGGCAGGGCGACCCGGGTTCCAGCCGGTTCTACCTTTCCATGGAAGACAACCTGATGCGCATCTTCGCGACTGATCGAGTGCGCAACATGATGCAGTCCCTCGGCATGGAGAAAGGTGAGGCGATCGAACACAGAATAGTGAATCGGTCGATCGAGAATGCGCAGCGCAAGGTCGAAGGGCATAACTTCGACATCCGCAAAAACCTGCTGGAATACGATGATGTGTCCAACGACCAGCGGCAGGTTATTTACCAGCAGCGCCGGGATCTCATGGCATCGGACGACATATCAGAGACGATCGGGGGGCTGCGAGAAGAGATGGTGGATGACCTCATCTCTCAATACATACCGCCGCAGAGCCTCGAGGAGCAGTGGGATCCGGAAGGCCTTCAACAGGCACTGCTGGCAGAGTTTGCGTCTGATCAGCCGATCAGACGCTGGCTGGATGAAGACGACCGCCTCGACGAGGACAAGCTCAGGGAGCGTGTGCTTGCACAGATCGAAGAAGAGTACCAGGCAAAAGAAAGGGACTGGACGAGTGTCGGTATCGATATGCGGGTGGTGGAAAAGCAGATCATGCTGCAACTCCTCGACCAGCGCTGGAAAGAACACCTTGCCACGATGGATCATTTAAGACAGGGGATCCATCTGCGCGCGTATGCTCAGAAGCAGCCAAAACAGGAATACAAACGCGAAGCGTTCGAGCTGTTTCAGGATCTTCTGTACAACATCAAGCTCGACGTCGTGCGAATGCTGTCGCGGGTGCAGATCGAAAACCCCGAAGAAGTGGAAGCCCAGGAGAAAAGACGTCGGGCCGCTGAAGCGGAACGCATGAATTTCCAGCATGCGGAAGCCTCCGCACTGCAAACACCTGAGGCACCTCCTCCAGGTCCTGCCCCGGCGCAGCGTGAAGAGGAAAAGGTCGAAACGTTTGTTCGCGAAGAGCGCAAGGTCGGCCGTAACGAGCCGTGCCCGTGTGGCTCCGGGAAAAAGTACAAACAGTGTCACGGTAAGGTCGAGTAGTGGCGGTCAATCTGGCGCCGCCGGAACAACTGTTCCCGGTAGCGGGTGTCCGCGTGGGCAGCGCGTGTGCGGGGATCAACCAGACCGAGCGCAACGACATGGCGTTGTTCGAGTTCGCCGAAGGCACGGAGGTTGCAGGTGTTTATACACAATCGCATTTTGCTGCAGCGCCCGTACTCCTGGCGCGGGAGCGTGAGACTGTGTCCCGTTCCTGGGTCGTCAACAGTGGGAATGCAAACGCCGCCACAGGTGAAGATGGCATTTCCGACGCTGTGAGCGTTTGCAGTCAGGCAGCGCGGTTGCTGCAGCTGCCGGAACAGGAAGTACAGCCGTTCTCGACCGGTGTTATCGGTGAGCGTTTACCCATTGAACGTATGCACACGGCGCTCGAAAACTGCGCTGCTTCACTTTCTGAAGACGGGTGGCTCGACGCGGCCGGTGCCATCATGACAACCGATACCGTCCCCAAGGGGATGTCGTTACAGATTGAGCTGGGTGGTCAGACCGTGACCGTCACCGGCATCGCGAAGGGTTCGGGAATGATCAAGCCGGACATGGCGACCATGCTGGCCTATATCGCTTGTGATGCGAACGTTGGCGGTGGTGTTGCGAAGATGCTGGTCACGGATGCTGTTGAAAAAACCTTCAACAGGGTTACTGTCGATGGAGATACGTCAACCAACGATTGTTTTATGCTGGCATGTACTGGCGCCGCGGGTAACGCTGAAATCGATGGCCGCGACCACGCATTTTACAGCCCGTTGGTTAAAGCGGTTACCGAGGTTGCGGAGTGGCTGGCGCAGGCCCTCGCAAGGGATGGTGAAGGTGCAACGAAGTTTGTCACTGTCACCGTCCGGGGTGGCGCAGGTACAGACGATTGCCTGGCCGTTGCTTACACCATCGCTGAATCTCCCCTGGTGAAGACAGCACTGTTTGCCGGGGATGCCAACTGGGGCAGGTTGTGCATGGCCATCGGACGCGCGCCGACACCAAACGTGGACCCCGGGCGTGTGGCTTTGTGGCTGGACGATGTACAGGTAGCGGAAGGGGGGCTCATGGCGCCTTCTTATACGGAAGAGCGCGGCGCTGCGGTGCTCGCCCGGGACGAATTCACGATTGCGGTGGATCTCGGCCTTGGCGACGCCGAGGAGACCGTCTGGACAACAGATCTCTCGTACGACTACGTACGGATCAACGCGGAGTATCGGACCTGAAGATCTGGCTGGTCCTGGCCGCGTTGTTTGTCTTTCTCGGACTGACAGCCACCGCCACGCCTTACCTGGTTGTGTACTACGCGGAGCAATGGCTGACAGAACAGGGTGTGCCGGATCCTGAAATAGCCTCTCTGTCTCTCAACCCGTTCACGGGTGTGGTGGTTGCGGAGGGCATAGACGTATCGGCGCCCGGCAAGCCTGCCAGCGTCGGGGAAGTCGCCGCCGACATTGAAATCACGGAACTGTTCTCAGGCCGACTCCTGATGGCGGACCTTACCCTCAGCAGCGGAGAAATCCTGGTCAGCAGAAGCGAACGAGGCTGGTCTGCAGGTGGCCTGACATTCGGCACCGGCCAGGACGGTGGAGCCACGGAAGGAAGTCAGGGAGGCGGCCTGCCGGTGGGTCTGAATCATGTGACCCTGCGGGATGTTGAGATTGTCTACGAAGAGCCGGAACGGATTGTCGACCTGTCTATAGACAGCCTGGATATGGGCCCCTTCGCGACCTGGGCGCCGGACACACCCACGAACATCGACATGGAGGGTGAGGTACTCGGGGCACCGTTTACGATCGATGGAGAGGTCTTACCGCTTGCAGCGCCGGTGGCGGTGCAGGCTGAGGTCGACATCAAAAACTTCGACATTCCAAAAGTCGCTGCAGTTCCCAGCGGGTCAGCCGACTTCAGCGGATCTATCGACCTGCTCGTGCCTGAAGGATCGGTAGAGTTGGACATCGATGGCACGGCAGCTCTAAAGGAGTTCCAGATAACACCCGCATCGCGTGAAATATCGATATCGGCAGCCACCTTTGAACAACTTGCGGTACAGCTGGCAGTGAATACCAGGGCCGGGATATTTGACCTGGGGCACATTGATATCAGTGGTTCAGGACCTGTCAGGATTGTCGATACGACCATTGAGCCCACGGTAGATCGCACAATTGAATTTGATCGAGCCCAGATTCAGCAGACAGACGGTGGTGCAGCAGTGGTCACGATCAGTGGGGCGGTCAAGGAAGGTGGACAGCTCAATATCAGCGGGACAATCGACCCGCAGACATTCAATACCAATCTGCAGCTCGACGTCGATGGCGTTGAATTACCGGGGCTTTCCGGCTACCTGCCGGGCTATGCGATCGAACGCGGGCGTCTTGGTCTCGAGTCGAGCATTGGTGTCGACACGCGTGTGCTCGATGTGACGAATGAAGTTGTGATCGACAAGCTCCTGATGAGCAGTACAGGGGAGGAAGAGGGTGATCCCGTTGAGGGCATCGACATGCCCATCAACCTGGCGCTCGATCTGCTGAAGGACGGCGATGACCGGATCAGCCTGGAAGTACCCGTAGGTGGGACGCTGGACGATCCGAACTTCGGGATTGGCGATGCGGTACGCACAGCGATGCAGGGTGCCCTGCGAAAAGCGGCGATTGGGGTCGCAGCCACAGCGTTACAGCCGTTTGGAGCGATCGTTCTCGCAGCCAACGCGGCGGGTAAGCTGACACGCCCACGGTTCGAGCCCATTGAATTCGAACCGGATCAGACGGTTCTGACAGGGACAGCGCTCGAGTACGTTGAGAAGATATCGGAGCTCATGCAGAAGCGACCCAATCTGACCATTACGCTCTGTGGTATCGCAACACCTGTCGATAACGCGGAAGATCTGAGTCTGCTGGCCGATGCGCGGCGTGGCGCGGTGGTCGAACGTCTGGTGGAGGGCCATGGGATCCCGGCGGAGCGCTTGTATGAGTGTAAGTCGAGCGTGGAAACGACTGAGGAACAGGCTCCCCGGGTCAGCGTGATGCTCTGAAACAGAGCCCTCGTCTTTCCAATTAGAACTTCCCTTCAATCAATTCGTCGACCCGCGCAAGTAATCCGTCCCGCTCGGCGTTGGTGCGCATGCGTTCCACGTCTCTTGCCATTCGGGCGAGAGTGTCTTTGAAGTGCTCGTCTTCTTTGATCCGCTCGAACATCGGGTGAATCTCCAGATGTCGGTCTGCCCGAAACCCCGAGTCGTATGCCCTTTCGAGCCATTCGTAAGCTTCCGCAGGCTGGTCGAGCGCAGCGTATATCGCTGCAAGCACGATGACTGAGGAGCTGCGCTCATCGTTTCCGAGAAGCTCTGACAGATTACTCAATGCGTCTGCGTACAATACGCGTGCGCCTTCCAGGTCGCCTGACTTCTCGAGCGTCAAACCCAACAGCATCGTTGGCGAAGTGTAGAGTGGGAAAGTGCCGGACGTCTGGTGAGGGTTGAGGAGTTGCTCGGACTCCAGGATACGTCGCGTTCGCTCGAGGCCTTCACCCAGGGACAGGAGGATGAAATCTCCGGTGCGGGTTGCCTCGGGGAAACCGGTTTCAAATCCAGCGGTCTGAGCCATGGTTGCCATGGACCTGGCCCGTTCCCGATCACCGTTAAGCAGATCCAGCATCATTCTCATCCTTAAGATCCGCCCAACGTTGCGAGGATCGGTTCCGAGTTCTTCGAGGGTTACGTCCAGCCAACGGCCGGTTCGTTCTGGATCGAGCATCACAAGGGGTACTGTCAGGTGATAACGTGTGTTTCCGTTTCTGGGTCGCAGCTCGACCGCACGTATGGCCATCTCGAGAGACTCCTCGAGCTGGCCGGTTGCGGCAAGCGTCCAGGACAGGTCCTGCAACGCGTGAGGGATGGTGTCGTTCAGGTTGACCGCCTGTCTGAATTCCCGGATGGCTGCCCGTGTTTGTCCTGAGGCATCGAAAACCGAGCCAAGGGCGAACCTGGCGTTTGCGTTTGCCGGGTCCAGTTCAACTGCTTTGTTTGCATAGGTGAATGCCGGTTCCAGGGCGCCGCTGACGCCGAGTGTATGCTGCCATTTATGTAGCCACGCGAGATGCCCATAGGCTGCGACGTAGTTGGGATCCATGGCGATCACATCTTCGGCCAGGGCGATGGCCATTCTATTGCTGTCAACTTGTGTGCCGCCTCCTATCTCCAGTGACTTCTGGAAGAGTGCATAGGCAGCCGGATTGTCGGTTGGGTCTTGTGTGAGCGCACTTTCCTCGGCGGGTGAAAGCTGCGCCTGAAGGGCTCGTGCAACCTCGAGCGCAATCTCATGCTGCAGCTCGAATGGCTGATCGAGGCTGCCTTCAAACGAACCCAGAGCGCGTTCGCTGCGATCGGTGAGATCAGCCAGTTGCAGGCTGACAATGAGTTTATCTGCTCCCCCGCGTATCACACCGGTAACCACATGTGTCACACCCAACCGCTCATCCAGACTGTCAGGGCTATGACCGGCCGCGAGTTCGTCCTGGATGGCCAGATCACTGACCGTTGTCAGAGTGTCCAACTGAGAAAGACGGTCGCGTATGTCTGTGGCAAGCCCCTCTTCGAAATTGTCGCTTTCAGGGGATTCGGTCAGATCACGGAATGGGATGACCGCGATTCTGGGTTGAGATTGCGAAGGCTGCACGGATGGGGTGGCGGGTTCGGTCGTATCCCATTGCATGTACGCGGTAGCTATGGCGACGATCGCCAGCACCGCGATCCCTACAGTTGCGATCCCCGGTCTCTGTCGTTGTTGGTGCGGTTGGACAGGTGGGGTTGCCTGTTCGCGTTCACCGGTCCCCAAAGCGCCTGCGAGACGTTCACGGCCGCTATCAGCGTAGTCAACGATTGTCTGTCGATTGTTGAGCACGAGCCGTAACCCTCTGGGGAGCATGGTCGACTCGAGATACACCGCCAGGACTTCTTTTTCTTCCTCTATCGCAAAGTTGAGTTCCCGGCGA
>JANQFF010000069.1 GCA_028277965.1 Pseudomonadales bacterium | reverse complement strand
AAAGTGGTGACGGAGAGCCTGGCACCACTGTCACCACTTTTTTCTAGAGGTTCATCACCGAGGCCATATTGCCGTAATAGAAAGCTTCCATGGTGGCTTGGTCGCAGCCTTTCATGCTTGCCTCGAAACTGCCGATCGGGTCGCGTCCTCCTTCGGGGTGTGGATAGTCAGACGCGAAGACCAGCATCGATGGGTCGGAGTTTTCGATGATCCAGCCGACGGGTTCACCGGCAAATGGTGAAACCTTGATGTGACGCAGGGCGGTTTCCGACGGGAGCTCGGCAAATTCCCTGCGGCGTTTGAACATGTGCGCGGTGAAGTCAATCGAACGCAGCCAGGATGGCAACCAGAATGCACCGTGCTCCATGCTGATGGCTCTCAAGTCCGGATGGCGTTCGAACACACCGTCGAAAATGAGTGACGCCAGGAATATCTGGGCACTGTTGCCAATGGTCATGAGCCCAAGCTCACCCGCCGGTGCATCCCCGCCAAGTTCGATTTCGGTTTTGCCGTTGTTTTTGAAACTCGGCGGTATCGCTTTGTAATCCCCGTTTGCTGCCACGTGAACCGAAAATGGCGTTTTCGATTCTGCAAAGGTCGCCCAGACAGGATCGAAATTAGGGTGGGTGAACGACGGGTTGTCCACATCCGGCTCGTTGGTGTCCACAATGTAGGTATAACAGCCGTCTTTGAAACCCTGGTCCATAACTGCCCTGGCTCGCTCGGGTCCGAGACTCAGAGGGAGATAACCCACAGCACGCAGACGCTCATCATGACTGCAGAACTCACCCATTGCCTTGTTCAGGGTGTACGCACCGGCTGTGAGCACGTCCTCGTCATCAACGTGCGCAACCTGGTGGAATGCAAACGTGGGCAGTACCAGCTGCATTTCGAATCCCAGCAGATCAAGCGTGTGGGACCGTTCCTGGGGGTCGAATGCACCCAGCCGATTCCAGCCGCTTTTGGTGTTGTCCATGAGCGACGCTTCGAACTTCGCCATCGTTTCCGGATCGTTCTGACGCCTGGCAAACAGCTCGCGGCCCCTGTCTAACCCCGCCTGTACGACCGGGAGTTCCGTCTGTTCAGACATCGACGGTATCTTGTCTTTGTGTTCCGGCAGAGCTGCCAGATCCAGAAAGTCGTCCAGCTCGATCAAGTGGCTGTCGCAATCGATGATCCGTCGGTGTTCAGCGTAAGTCATGTTGTCCCCGTACCCTTTTCCTTCACCGCTATACTATAGAGATCTTGTAGCACATGTTGGGAGGGGGCAGACATGGCATACACGCTGGAACAGCTATCCGATATCCAGATGATCCGCGACTGCGCACATCGCTATTGTCGCGGTGTCGACCGCCTGGATGAAGACCTCATGAAGTCTGCCTACTGGGAGGATGCAACAGACGATCACGGTGTCTACGTCGGCAACGCCATGCCGTTTGCCGAAATGTGCATGGTCTCGCATCTCAAATGGCGCTCAACCAGTCACTGCATTCTGAATCACGATATCGACCTCGAGAGGGATGGCATCCACGCCCGGGGGGAAATCTACAACGTGACCCATCTCTTCCAGGCGGATGCCGACATCCTGGACACCTGGCACGGACGGTATCTCGACCGTTACGAAAAACGCGGTGGCGAGTGGCGCATCATCGAGCGCGTCTGTGTCCACGAAGGAACAACGTCAGTGCCGGTTTCCCCAATGGACATCGATGCGGCCAGTTTTCGACAGGGCAGTTTCGACCGCCCCTCCAGCAACCGCCCTGTCGGACCATAGAGGATGCGCGGACAAACCGTGCTCATCACCGGGGCAACCTCCGGTATCGGGCGCGCAACTGCGGTGCATTGCGGTGCGCTGGGGGCAAACGTTGTCGCAGCGGGTCGCAGAGCCGAAATGGGTGAAGCGCTCGTCCAGGAGATAGAGCAGGCAGGTGGAACAGCTTGTTTCATAAAGACTGACGTGACCCGGGAAGAAGACGTTGCAGCCACGATCGCAGCCACGCTTGAACGGTTCGGGGCATTGGATTTCGCGTTCAACAACGCGGGGATCTTTCACGATGAACCTGGATTCCACGAGTACGACAACCAGATGTGGGACAAACATCTGGGTGTCGGTCTCACCGGCGTTTTCCGCCGCATGAAACATGAACTGGTTGCTATGCTCGCTCAACCCGGGGACAAACACCGATCAATTGTGAACAACGCTTCAACTGTGGGTATGCGAGGGTCCACCGCATCCGGCGCAGGGTACACGGCGGTCAAACACGGCATCATCGGTCTGACCCGGCAGGCAGCTGTGGAATACGCATCCACACCGATTCGCATCAACGCGATCTGTCCAGGACCCACGCTGACAGAAGCCACCGCACCCCTTCTCGATCAGGATCCGGAAACCCGCCGCGCGTTTTTGAGCACCCTCAACCCAACCGCAACCCTGATCGAAGCAGACGATATTGCTGCCACCTTCGCTTTCCTCTGCTCGGATGCGGCACGTATGATTAATGGTCAGACGCTGCCAATGGATGGCGGCCAGCTGGCACAGCTTTAGATATCCGGAGAGTCGAATGGCCGAACAGATCATCACCAACCAGGCGGAGTCAACCGCCAGAATCACAGCAGAACGCTACATTTCAACAGAGTACATGTTGCGCGAACGTGAATCGGTCTGGTCCAAGGTGTGGCTTCTGGCGGGCCTCTCGCAGGACGTAGCGGAGCCAGGCGACTTTTTTGTATTCGACCTGGAGCCGGAGTCGATCATCGTTTCCCGTTCAGAGGCAGGCGATCTCAAAGCGTTCTACAACGTCTGTCAGCACCGGGGGGCACGCCTCCTGACCACCGACCGCGGCTGTATGGAGAGTTACACCTGTCCCTACCACGCCTGGCGCTTTCGAAACGACGGTACGCTTGACCACGTGCCGGATACCGATCGTTTCAGCCAGGGGACACCCGTGGATAAACTGTCATTGAAAGAGCTCCGCATCACCGACTGGGCTGGCATGATCTGGGTTTGTATGGATCCCGATGCTCCCTCTCTCGAAGAGTTTTTGGGACCCATTCAGGCAATGGTCGAACCGTACCGCCCGGAAGACATGCGTCTTCTCGAGGACCAGACCGTCCACCTTGACTGCAACTGGAAAGCCGTATTCGACAATTTTGGCGAGCTCTATCACGTCGAACACATCCATCCTCAACACGAGCTCATCTTCGATTGCCCAACAGCCGTCAACGAGCTTTTCGACCTGGGACATACGCGGGTTCTGATCGATGGTTTCACCGTCAATTCTCGTCTCCCAATTCCGGAAGAGGTTCCACCGACCATGTGGGCCCAGATGGACGTTCTTGGGATGGACAGAGATGACTACAAAGGCCGGGTACTGGATGTGCGTCGCGACGTGCAGATTAAAAAGAGAGAGCAGGGTCCGAGCCTCGGCTACAACTATGACAAGCTGACGGACGCACAGCTGTCCGATATCGTGCAATATAACGTTTTTCCAAACTCGATCCTGGTGCTGCAGCCGGAAGAGTTCTGGATACTGCGGACCAGGCCGCATGCGACCGACCCCAACAAGTGCTACTGGGACAAGCTGTCGCTGCGAATGCCTCCGAGCAAGGAGGTGGCCGACAGCGGGAACATTTCTTTCAACCTCGACCAAGACTCCTTACCGGAAAACTGGGAAAGGCCAGAACATGACGAGTTTACCCAGGACGACATCATCGCGGGCGATAAGACCATGACGATTACGATCGATCAGGACATCCATTTCATTCGCGATGTTCAGAAGGGCATGCACTCACGCGGTTTCAACGAAGCATGGCTCAACGACGATGAAGCCCGCGTACAGCACTTCCACGATTGGATGGACCGCTACATGGCCTAGGGGCCCGCCGCAGCTACGCCTTCTCCCGCCACCCGATCCACCTCGACCATCACCTCATTACGGCGCATGAAAGGCAGGACAAACGGCGCGTTGTAAAACGCATTCACGATTTCACCCTGCATCTCGACATTCTCCACGGCAAGATGTGTTCTCAACCTGTCCTTGTGTCTGTCGACGTTGCGGTCTGTCCACCGACCTGAAAACCGCAGCACCGCTATTAGCGCGGACGGTACTTCCCGGATATAGACATCCGGATTGGTTGGCATCGGTACCGTCTGGCGGTCGAACTCGTCAGGCACTACAAACGCAACTGTCCAGCCTCCGTCTGACATTTCCTGCCGTACAGGTGTCGTCATGGCGATTTTCTGACCCGATTGTTGCTGCTGAACCGGGGCGGTCATAGCGATCTCTGTCCGCGACTTGTTGGCGCCGCTGATGTAGTCGAAGAGGCGCCGGAAACCCACGTTTGCTGCGCGGTTCCTCTCCTCGGTTGTCACCTGGGTTTCTGCAACCAGATACGGCTCGTAACGACGGTACTCGACGCCATCGGTTTCAAACACAACTGTGTAAGCCGGTTCTTCATACGCCCACACACCTGTGGCGAAAAAGAGCCCGAATATGACTGCTGGAAGGTATATCTTCATGTCTTCTACTCGATATTCACACCGATCATCCGCCAGTTTCCGTGAAATCGATGTGAAAGCAGTGCGCAGAGTTCAGGAAGCGGCCGGATCTGTCCCGCCATGCCCTACTTCTTCAGTACCTTGGAGCCCAAGGTACGGGCGTAGATACTTCACCGCCAGGTACACAGGTCCGGTGTCCGCGGCGGCAACAACCAGTTTGAACACGTATCCCGATGCGATAAAGACAAACAGCTGGGGCCAGATTGGCTCACCTGCCACCACCGGCAACGCATTTGCATAAAAGTGGGTGATCATGATGACCGCTGTCGTATCGACAATCTGGCTGACCATGGTGGACGCGTTGTTCCTGAGCCAGAGGTGTTTGCCGTCCGTCAGCTTTTTCCAGAAGTGGAACAGGCGAACATCGCAGAACTGCGCTGCCAGGTAAGCCATCATGGAAGCCGCCACCGCTCCGAACGCAAGCTCCCGCACCTCATAGAAAACCGGCATGCGCCCAGCCTCATCAAGGGCTATTTCCCCGCTGTTCGGATCGAGCGCTTCGAATCCGGGCAGTGCCCCACCGAGCCACAGGAGGAAAATGACCCAGCCATTCAGCAGCAACCCCACCCAGACCATGTCACGGGCTTTCTTCTCACCAAAAAGCTCACTGATGAGGTCTGTGCACAGAAACGTGATGGGATACGGAAGCACGCCAACAGCCACCACCATCGGTATCTGAACTCCAAGAACATTGAAGGAGAGATCCACGAAGCGGCTGATGCCGAGGACGTTCAGCAACGCAAGTGTACCGAGGAAGATCCCCGACAGGACCAGAAAAACCCGCTCTCGGCGCTTGGCGTAGTTCGGGTGTGCTTCCGCGTTCACGATTTAGCGCGGCGACTCCAGGTACTCATCGTTAACGCAATTCTGCAGACGGCCTGTCGAGAGATAGGTGACAGCCACTTCCCCGCCTTTGAACCGCATGTCGTAGACACTCTCCGGGGTAAAGAACGCTGAGTGCGGCGTCATCAGAAGCCGATGGTCAATCCATTCTTCATCAGCCGCCCAGGCTTTGATGAGCGGGTGATCCGGGTTGGCGGGCTCCTCCGGGAGCACATCGAGCCCCGCCGCCTGAATCGTGTCGTTTTTCAACGCATCATGGAGCGCATCGAGATCGATGATTGGCCCGCGTGCCGTGTTGATGAGAATGAGCCCGGGCTTGCTGGCGGCCAGAACCTCGGCGTTGATGAGCTTCTCAGTCTCGGTCGAGAGCGGCGCATGAATACTCACCACGTCCGATTGACCAAAGAGCTCCTCCAGCGATTGGGCGCGTCTGACCCCAACACTGAGTTCAGCACCGTTTTCGCGATACGGGTCGTACATCACCACATCCATGCCAAAAGCTTTTGCTCTGAGGGCCGCGGCGGTGCCGATGCGTCCGAGGCCGACAACGCCAAACACACATGACGACAGACGTTTACCGTATGGATTCAGCGCCGGGCGCCAGAGGCCTTTGGGGTCCTGCTTGAGCTCTCGAGTATGGAAAGTGATCCCTTTCATGAGTGACATCATGAGCGCTATGGCGTGGTCAGCAACTTCCTGCGTCCCGTAGTCCGGCACATTGCAGACCGGGATGCCCAATTGACCCCAGGTGGCAAGATCGATGTTGTCGAAACCCACTTTGGGCGTCACGAAGATCCGGCACTTCTGCATGAGTGAGCGGTACTCTTCGGGTATGTCCCCAACGCTGACGACCGCGTCACAGGTAGTCCACTGTTCCTCCGGAACGTCCTGGTAACGCTCAAAAAAGCTCGCGGTATTGTCACCGACGCTGCTTGCTTCTATCTCGCGGTTGTCAGGCCAACGCATCGCCGGCCACAGAATATTAAATCCCATTACTCTCCCTCAATCCAAACAGAAAATGGTACTAACCCCCCAGGAGTTCTGCCAGAAGACCGACACTTTCCCTGGCCACGGGTTCAGGCACGGATCCCAGCCGAAGCCGGGTAGCCACCATGTGTGTCATGCCAAGCTCCTCCCGGTACTCGGCGACACGGTCCATCACCTCGTTGGGCTCGCCGATGATTGTCCAGTCGTCCATGGCTTCACCGTCCTGCAACCGAGCGTTCTCGACCCGCTCGGCCATCGCCTCCCTGACCGCTCTGAGAGTCCCCTTGTCGCGAGAAACAAAAACGGTGCGCATCAGCGGAACCGTGGTGACAGGATCGAGCCCTTCTGCTTCCGTTGCAGCCGCATGCGCCGCATAGTTCCTTTTCAGCGTTTCCTTGCTTTCCATTGGTGAACACAGGTATGGCAGTCCCAGCCGTCCCGCTTGAGCCAGAGCTTTAGGCCCAAACGCTGCCACCCAGAGCGGAGGATGCGGCTGTTGATGCGGCTGCGGATGGACTTCAACAGCGTGCTCCATGTTGCCATCCAGGGATACGGGATTTCCTGCCCAGGCGTCCCTCATCAGCTCGAGCGTCCAGGCGAAAATCCTCCGTTTCTCCTTCGGCGGCACGTGAAAGGCACGCAACATTTCCGGTGCGTAGCCGCGTCCCATACCGAGAATGACCCTGCCGCCACTCAGTCTATCCAGGACTGCAACCTGCTCTGCCGCCTGCAGAGGGTTGCGCAGTGTCAGAAGGTAGCTCGTCGTGGCAAGCCTGATATTGCGGGTAGCTCCTGCAACGCTGGCCAGCAGCGTCAGCGGGTCCGGCAGAGCGTTCTCACCGAAGTGATTTTCCGGCAGCCAGATCGACTCATAACCACATGCTTCGGCAAATTGCGCCTGTTCGCACAAACTCACCGCGGAGAGATCCGAAAAGTTCCAGGGTGTCAGGCCCAGATGTAAACGCTCGCCAGTCATAGCAGCATGATAAACCGCTCGCAGTTACTTCAGATAGGTCAGCACCGGTTCCGGCAGCAGATTCCAATGCCAGAACCACCATGCGAGTGCAATGTTAGCTGCAAGAAACAAGGTGTAGTGAATGCGGCGAACAGGCCACCACAACGGACCAAGCCAGACGCGGTACATGTACCCTGCCTGCAGAACAACGAGTGCAAAAAAACCTACCGGCAACCACAATAGCGCCGCTATCCCGCGAAAACCCGTGCGATAGAGCGTCATCACCTGGGTTAACTGCGGCGCAACCTGGACGGCGAACGCACTCACAACCAGTATCGAGGCACCGGTGAGGACAGCAGGTCCGAAACCGCCCCGTGCAGCACGCGTACCGCGTCTCAGCCAGCCGGTAACAGGCCAGTAGAGGACAACCGTAAGCGCGAGGAGCGCCCAAACAGCCAGAACCGCCTGATTCAGGACAAGGCTGGAAGTGGTATCTACGGGTGTGTACCCCAGCATGGGGAGGTCCGAAAAATAGAGCACACGCGGGCGCACACTCTCCATCACAAAGACAGCTCTTCGGTAACCTCCAACCTCCTGGAAGACATCTTCGTCGATCCTGCGGAACAGGGCGATGTTGTCCCGTGTCTGAATGCTCAGCGTACTGTCTTCACCTGCGTCACGCACACGAACCGTGTCCGCCAGTCCGAAAACAGAGGTGAAATCGCTATGACTACGCCGTGCACCCATGTAGTCCCCAATGTAGGGGGCGATGTTTCCGGTTGCTGTTGAGTTCACCTCCTTTTCGTCCAGCCCGAGATGCCTCGCAACAGCATCGCTCAAGCGGCCAGGCACCGCGAACCCGTTGCTGGAATTCACGCTGACAAAAAGACCGAGGTTTTCCCGCGGCCACAGGATCATGCGGCTGTGGAAGTCGAGCACACTCCCATCGTGTCCAACCGCCGGCGTTGATCCACGTGTCATCTGAAACATACCGAGCGTGACGCCATTCACCCTGGGGTGACTTACATAGGCACCCGACAGCATCTGCTCCTTCGAACGACGAGTGAGAACAGCCGTGTCACGGCGGTCGAGGAGTTCAGCCATTAAACGCGCCATATCGAGCGCGCTCGCGGTGACCGAGCCTGCCGGAGCCAGAGGCAGAAAATCGAATGGCAGTTCAGTAAAGCCTCCGTATGGGTTCTGGTCGTACCCGGCTGCACGGGACGAATCCAGACGATCGGGAAGCGGCTGGCGTGTGGAGGCATATTCCATCCCGAGGGGTTTCAACAGGTACGAGTCCATATAGTCATGCCAGTCGAGATCGGTCACATCCGCGACTATCTGCCCCGCAAGGCCCGCGCCATAGTTGGAATATGCAACCACACTACCCGGCAGGCGCACCCGGGACGGAATGGCGTCCACGAGTACCTGAGTGAGTGTTCCCAGCCTTCTTGGCCCACTCACAAAAAGGTTGCTGTTGAGTTGCTCGAATCCCGCTGTATGCGTCAGCAAATGGCGCAGCGTAATCGTGTCGGTGTATTCGTCAGGAACCGGTACACGCTTCAGGTAGTCACGTATGTCTGCGTCCAGATCAAGCCGCCCTGCCTCGACCTGTTGCAGAACTGCCATGGCATTGAGTGTCTTGGTAATACTACCGATCCGAAACCCACTCGTACGAGGGTCGACCTCTACCCCTTTCCCGAGGTTTGCATACCCATATCCTCTGAGTACAACTGCCCTCCCGTTCTGAACGACCGCCACCGCCGCGCCAACTATCTCTCTGTCGACAACCGCCTCCTCCACAACCCCATCGATGAATGCGCCAAGACGGGTGTGATCAGTTTCGGCACTTTGTGCGTGCAGCGACGCAAAAAACGTCGCAACCAAAAACAATCGCATCAACGCTCGCGCCCCGCCGATTGCAGTGTGGTCTGCACGAGAGCCATAGCCCGCATCGTCGCGAAGACGGCTGCCGCATGCCGTTGCATGGCGAAACCACTGTAAAGTGGATCGTCTTCGAGCAGCAGACAGCGCTGGGCTTCGCCGCAGTCGAATTCAGTTCGCTCGCCAAACTGGTTCCCCGCTTCCCCATACTCCCCGAACTCATCCGCCTCTTCTGCAAACTCCCAGAACACCTCCCAGGTCACAGGGAAGCCAAGAATACCGCTCCTGACACCCTCGAGCGTATCTTCAGCCGCGTCGGTGAGAATGTCCTCGAAGCTGATATTCGCTTCGAGCAGAACGTCACACGTGTCTTCGACAAGATGCTCAACCTGGGCAACGTCAATCCCAAAACGGTCGAACCGATCGCTTGTCGACCCGCGCCACCAGCGGCCGGTGTAAACCGGCACCGCTCGAGCCGGGGATGTCACCTCCTGGAGGAAATACACAATTCGCCCGAGGTTCTCGAGCTCACCCGCACGGTCAGGCGCATCCCCCAGCCGCCTTGTCAGCTGGTCGAACCGGTCGTGAAAGCGCGTATCAATCAGACCAAACGATGAGCGGTTTGTCTGGTCTTTGCGGTTGTAATAGTTCCACCTGAACATCCGCGCAAACACATTGCTCTCAGACTGAGCAACGTTTGCTCGAACTATATAGCGGGTATCCAGGGCAGAAAGCCGCTGCAGGACCGAGGTTTCATGAGCACACCGGTTGAACTGTCGGGCTGCAATGAAGGTCAATTGCTGATGCAGACCACCCTCATATGCCAGCACCCGCGCAGCCGGAACTACTGCCAGGCAGAACATCAGCGGGCCCACTCCAGCATGGAGCACAAAAGGTGCAACGATAGGCAACAGCAGTCTTTTCATGAATAATCCCCAGCGGAAGGTTACACCGATTCGCATCGCCGACACACAGAACGTGACGCACGCAGAAGCGCAACTACGTTGCCTTCTCCTTCGATGGATCGCCGGGGCGCGCAACTGACAGGAGGACCCTATGAAAGCTGCCGTATTACGCGAAGTAAACAAACCCCTGGAAATAGAAGACATCCAGCATGGCGACCCTAAGCCGCGAGAAGTTCTGGTACGTACTGTCGCCGCGGGTGTCTGCCATTCCGATCTGCATTTTCAGAACGGCTCATACCCGTACATGCTTCCCGCCGTCCTGGGTCACGAATCAGCCGGGGTTGTCGAGGCTGTCGGCAGCGACGTTACATACGTGAAACCCGGGGACCATGTCATCACCTGTCTTTCAGCATTCTGCGGACATTGCGAAGACTGCCTGACCGGGCACATGTCCCTGTGTCAGGAGCCGGAACTGCAACGTGCGCCCGATGAGCCGCCCAGACTTGCGTCAGGGGATGAAAGCATCGCCCAATTCCTGAACCTGTCATCTTTTGCCGAATACATGCTGGTCCACGAGCACGCAATCGTGAAGGTCCGCGAAGACATGCCACTCGACCGGGCCGCACTCATCGGCTGCGGTGTCACAACGGGCGTCGGCGCCGTCATCCACACGGCAGCTGTCGAACCAGGCAGCACAGTGGCTGTGATCGGTTGCGGCGGCGTAGGGCTCTCCGCGATCAACGGTGCGGCTATCGCGGGTGCTGCGCGGATCATCGCGATCGACATGGTTGAGAGCAAACTGGATCTTGCACGCAAATTCGGCGCGACAGATGTAGTAAACGCAAGCGAAGTCGATGCCATTGGCGAAGTGCGGGAGATGACCGGTGGTGGTGTGCACTACTCTTTTGAAGCAATTGGCCTCAAACAGACCGCTGAACAGGCGTTCAAGATCCTCGGCTTTGGCGGTGTAGCCACCATCATCGGCATGATACCGGTGGGTGTGAACGTCGAACTGCACGGCCCCGAGTTCCTGATGGAACGTAAAATGCAGGGATCCAACATGGGGTCCAACCGCTTCCGGGTCGACATGCCACGCTTTGTCGACTTCTACCTGCAGGGCCGGTTGCACCTCGACGACATGATCTCCGGGCGCATCAAGCTTGAAGACGTAAATAACGGCCTGGCCGCCCTCGAGACAGGCGAAGTGGCACGCAACGTTATTATGTTCGAATAAACCAGTAACATTGGGGTCTGACCCCATTGTTATTAGTTTCTTCCAATGAACGGACCACTCGAAGGCTACAGAATTCTCGACATGTCGCGTGTCCTTGCCGGACCCGCGGCGACGGTGCTGCTCGCCGATCAGGGTGCTGACGTCATCAAAGTCGAACCATTGCGCGGCGATGTCGTGCGCGCCATGGGAGGTGGCGGGGTGACGCCCGGTTTTCTGACCGCCAACCGCGGTAAGCGCTCCATTGCGCTGGATCTCAAAAGCGAAGCCGGCATCGACGCAGTCAAACGTATTGCCGAAACCGCAGATGTCTTCGTCCAGAATTTTCGTCCTGGTGCCATCGATGGGATGGGTCTGGGAGAACCGGTGCTCCGCAAGATCAATCCATCGATCATTTACGTATCGATGAGCGGTTTTGGCGATAAAGGACCTTATGCACACAAACGCGTGTACGACCCCGTCATTCAGGCGTTGTCAGGGCTTGCTGACCTGCAGGCCACCAATGCTGAAGACCGGCCGCGTATGGTTCGGACGGTCATTCCGGACAAGACATCCGGGTTGACCGCTGCTCAAGCCATCACAGCAGCACTGCTTGCCCGGGAACGGACAGGCGAGGGGCAGCATATCCGCGTCGCCATGCTCGACGTCATGATCGCTTATCTCTGGCAGGAAGGCCTCGGCGGGCTGACGATGGTCGGCCAGGAACACAAGGTTAAACGTGGTCAGCGCTCAAAAGACCTCATCTACGAAACGTCTGACGGCTACATCACCGC
>JANQFF010000043.1 GCA_028277965.1 Pseudomonadales bacterium | reverse complement strand
GATGTATTGACTCAGTTAAGTAGCTTTGACCAACAATCAGAAAACGCGGCTGAAACCGCTCCTACACGTGCGACGCATGCGTCGCACGTGTAGGAGCGGCTTCAGCCGCGATGTGCCGGGGTCTCCCGCTTCCTAGAAAGCAGCGATGATGTCGCTGATAAACGCGCCCAGGTCCCAGCCAACGCCGTTGGGATCGACCCCTGTGCGCACGATAACCATGTTCTCTTCCGGTATCACAATGGAGAACTGACCTTTGTTCCCGGCGGTCGTGTAAGTACCTTCTGGCACACCCTCCAGACGGTCGAGCAGCCAGAATTGTCCTCCGTAACCCCTCTGTCCATCTGCACGTGGCAGACCTGGAGCTGATTCAGCGACAAAGTCCGTCCACCCTTCCGGGAGGATTCTTTCCGAACCCAGAAGACCATCGTTCAGATACAGCAGACCAAAACGAGCAAGATCCCGGGCTGTCGTGTACATCTGGCTCGATCCCACAAAGTGACCAAGATGATCGGTTTCATAGCGGCTGTCATACATGCCCAGCTTGTGAAAGAGTTTGTCGTAGGGGTAACGCAGGTAATTGAGATCGTTGTCCAGAACGTTACGCAATCCGTACAAGAGAAGCAGCGTGTCCGCATTAGCATACTTCCAGGTTTCGCCTGGGGTACCTATCAACGGCGAGTTTGTGATGGCACTGACAACATCCTGCCCGCCAAAGTAAAGCGCGCCGGTGTTTGCACCAGCACTGTCGAGACCCGACGACATATTCAACAAATGACGCCACGTAATCTCCTGACGTAAATCGTTGAAGTACTGCCATTCCGGTATGGTCACTGGATCGTCGATGTCGATGAGACCTTCATGGACTGCGATTCCGATGAGCGTCGAAGCCACGCTCTTCGCCGTCGACCATGTGCGATAGCCCGTGTGGATTCCAAATCCATCACGATACATCTCGCCGATCAGTTTGTTGTCCTTAACCACCAGAGTTGCCAACGTGACAGAACCCTCGCCATAGGTACTGCCATCAAATGCAGTTTTCAGCACATCGGTTTGCCGTGCCGACATCCTGACCCTGGCTTTGTCTCCGGCCGGAAACGCTAAATCATTCAGATCGGGCCGGGGCGGATAAGCTACATAAGGTAGACGCGCGATGTCCGCTTCCTGCCAGTGCGGAGGCAGGATCGTGCACCCCATGGTATCCCTGTAGGCAGCAATCATCGTTGTTCCGTTGTGGTCGCGAGCACGGACCAGCTGCCTGGTGGCATCGATTTCAGGCTCCGGCAGGTTCAGGTCTGCCAGGTCGACCATCTCGACCCGAAGTATGTCTTCGAGCGGGCGGTTCATGATGAAGTGGGACGAACAGGTAAACAGCGCCAGGTACCCGGCGGAAATCTCTTCGTAGGGAGCACCACCACCCGGTCGGACAAAGGGGGGATTACCCAGTGTTGTCGACGCCGCGGTGACTAAGAACAGTGTAGCTAGTGTTCGCTTCATGGTGACTTCCTTTTTCGCACAACCCGGTTTATGTCGGACCTGGGTAGGGCCCTGTTGGCAGGATTGAAGCGAATTTCGCTCTCGCCACCTTCGACACGAATCATGTCATATATCACGAGCCGTTGATCCCTCGTTCAAGCTGCTGCGCGAGGTAGCGATAGAAGTAGAGCAGGCAGCGCTCCATTTCACAGAGCAGCCCAGGCTCGGCGTAGGCAGATCCCGCGTTCCGCTGTAACGCAACCATCGCGGACGCATCCTCGCCGTTGATCTTGTTGGTGTAGGCCGCCAGGGCTTCGCGGACCGCTTCGTCCGCTTCAACCGCTTCGTAAATCTCAGGAAGAACGAGGGCGCCGCCGATCACTCGCGTGCGGTCGACATCGAGGGGGAGAAAGGTGAGCCACGTCCCACCGGCCTGGGTGCACGAAACGGTACAGTTCGGAAAGAAGCCGAACTGAGGTGCCGTGGTTCTGTCGATGCCGGTCAACCCCTCCGCGTAAACGCCTTGCTCGGCGAACTCCCCTTCGAACACGGTACCCATCCGGAACAACGTCCACTGATCCGACGTTGCTTCGAACGAGTACGACTTGGTGGGCATGAACGCTGCGATGTCCGGGTGAAGACCATTCAGGTGGTAACCCTCGATGGCGGTCTCCATTGCACTCTTCCAATTCCCCGGCCATATGTCGTCGAACCAGTTGGACACCCGCCAGCTTTCGACATCGAGCTCATGCCAGTGGGGTTCGGCGTCTGCGAGACGCGGAAGCAACGGCGCTGCGCCCGGATCCAGGTTGACGAAGATAAAGCCGAGCCATGTCTCGAGCCGGACTTCGGGCAGTCGGTCGGATTGCCCCTTCGACCGGAGCGATTCAACACTACCCATGTAGGGCGCGCCGCGAAGGCTGCCGTCGAGGCCGTAGGTCCACTGATGGTAGGGGCACTTGAAAGCCGTTGTGTTTCCCGATCCCTCGACCACGGAGTAGTAACGATGACGGCAGACGGCGCTCATCGCCCTTAAGACCCCTTCCTGATCACGAACGATGACGACAGGTTCGCCGAATAGCTCAACGGTGAAGTAGTCGCCAGGATTCTCAACCTGCTCAAGTCGCCCGATGCACAGCCACTCGCGTTTCAGGATGTGTTCACGCTCGGCTTCAAGCAGTGCCTTCGAGGTATACATCTCCATCGGAAGCGCACGTGCCTCACCGATGTCCTGTTCGAGATAGGCACCCAGTCTGGAAATGAGCCACCTGGCTTCCTCGTGCGAAGAGTTCTGACCGTCGATCTCGTTCATATTCAACCTCCAGACTGAGCTTGTTTCATCTTACGACAACGCTTCACCGGATCCCTCCGTTTGTGCCCTCGGTGAAAGACTACCAAATCTGGCCAGACGGACGAACGTCACCTAAGATCGATTACAGTCGTTTGTCATGAGTACGGTCCACCATCTCATGTGACTGATCTCGATCGACTGTATTTGTCCACTGTAGGAGTGAAACGATGAGGGTGTTGCCGCCGTTTTGTATCGCATTAGCTTTGTGTCTGTCAGCTGGAGCGGGACTTGCACAGAGCGACACAGGCACGATGACTGTATTGAAGAGTTCGCCAGATGCGGGCGCGACACTCTCTGAGCCACCTAAATCTGTTCGGATCTGGTTCGATCAGGTGCCCGAGTCTGAGGAATGGAGCCTGGTACTTGCGGGCGCGGGTACCGAATACGAGGTGAGTTATGTGCACACCATGGGTGAAAACGACCTCATGGGTATGCTCCGCGAATCCATTCCAGATGGGGATTACAAGCTGCGCTGGCGATGGGCTTCACAAAGCGGCGAAGTGCCATTTACTCTGCAAAGACCCGACGGGGTCGTCGAGGATACGTGGACACCTCCGTTGGACATCGGTGTTGTGCTCTACGATGGTGCTGAACCTCTGGATGTGTTCGGCCCCCTCGAGATGTGGATGAACGCTGGCCCGGAAAACATCCGGGTGCATCTGATTGCAGAAGAAAAGCGTCCAATTGCACTTACCACAACAAGTTACCCCAAAGCCCAGGCACCCATGCTCATGGCTCAATACTCATTTGCCGATGCGCCGGAGTTGGATGTATTGATGGTGCCGGGGGGCATAGGGACGCTGGTGGAAGTCGACAACCCCAAAATGATTGAGTTTCTGAAACGAGCCGCAGGTGAAGTGACTGTGGCGACGTCGGTGTGCACGGGCTCAGCGCTTTACGCCAGGGCAGGCCTTCTTGAAGGCGTTAAAGCGACAGGTAACAAAGTTTTCTTCGACTACATCACCAGTCAAGGTGATGCAGACTGGCAGCTGGAGGCGCGTTGGGTGGAGAGTGGTCGTTTCTTTACCTCGTCCGGTGTTTCAGCGGGCATCGATATGAGCCTTGCTGTCATTGCTCGCTTTTTCGGGATTGATGCCGCGCGAATGATTGCCGCCTCAACGGAGTATGAGTGGAACGAGGATGCAGACAGGGATCCCTTTGTTCGCTATGCAAACAGCGCTACGGAGTATGTCGACATGATGCGTGAGCGGTTTATGGCTGAGTAGGAAGCAGGGTCTGCATGTCCACCACGAACCTAATCAGTCGTGGCCGATCACGCTCACTGTCTGTCCGGCAGGTTTTCCGAAGCACTGCCCAGTTGATCTCCAAAGTACTCGATCAACTCAACGATATGTCCATCGGGGTCTTCGAAACACACAACACCCTGTACCCCGATGACAGGGTCCGGATCCCGTAATGGCGCAGTTGGTTTCAATCCCCTGGCGACGAGGTCAGCATGTGCCTGGGCGATGTTTTGTGTCAGTAACGCCATCACTCGAGGCATGCGCTCTTCCAACGGCAGGTTCTGGTTTCGGTTCGGCCATACCGGTTTCAACCACTGAATGAGATCGATGCGAGTCTGGATTCGGTCAGCATGAGGCAATACCAGTTGCAACGCCCTTCCCTGGGCACCCGGCACCATGTTGAAGTTGCTACCGACATAGTCGGGCCACTGCACGTTGCGGTTGTCCTTAATAACTTCGAAACCGAAATTAGCGTAAAACTCAGCTGACTCGTCGATATCGCTGCACGGCAGTATGAAGTGAAAAATCGACCGTATCTGCCAATCGCTCATTGGGATACCCCTGTCAGTCGAACGCCGGTCGCCAGGAGATGGTCAGCCCATAGGTTCGCGGCGGATAGTAGGTTTCGAAACTGTTGTTGCCGGTTGACAAGCCATCCGACACGGTCAACCCCCGCAGATTATCCTCGTCAGTTATGTTCTTACCAAAAACATCTACCTGCCAGGTGTCGTTTGCATGTATCCACTGGAAGCGGACATCGGCCGTATGGAAACTGTCTTCACGATGACGGTCGACGTTTTGCACCCGGTAGTACACCTCGTCCTGCCAGTAGTAGTCAGCTCGAGCAATGAAACGGCCCGAATCGCCCAGGCTCCATTCATAAGCCGCCGACAAGGCGATTGTGAATTCAGGTGCCCGGTTCAGGGTGTCTCCCGATAGATCGATGGTCGGCGTGAAATCGTATTTGTCGAACTCAGCATCGAGCCAGGTGGCACTTGCACCGAGCGTCAGGCCGTCGACCGGTATGAAGGTACTTTCGATTTCAAGGCCCTGGATGGTCGCCTCCGCAGCGTTATCCGTCGTGAACAGCGTAAATTGCAGGAAGTTGACCTGCAGATCCTGGTAGTCATTGTAGAAAGCCGCAACATTCACCTGCGCACGGTTGTCGAGGAACTGGGTTTTCAATCCCACTTCAATCGAATCGACCGTTTCCGGGTCGAACACGTCGAATTGTCCAATGGAGTAGCCCCCACCCTTGTATCCCCTCGAGTAGTTGACATAGGCGAGCGTATCCTCGCTGACAAACCAGTCGAGTCCCAATTTGCCACTGATCTCGTCCCAGCTGTCGCTCATCCGGCCCGCAAAATTCACTCCAAATGCCGGAATTTGCTGAAACTCGTCGATGGTTTTTTCATCTTCCGTCCAGCGGAGACCGGCGACAATCTTGATAGGTGGACCGGATTGGCTGAAGTCATACGACACCTGTCCGAAAACGGCGGTTGATTCTGTTTCCAGGTCACCTCCATTGCGAAACAAGAACCCAAAGGGTGACGAATCTTCGAAAATGTAGCTGGTTTCCAGGTCTTCATCGAAATAGAACGCACCAATGATCCACTGCCACGGTCCATCGCCATTGGAGACGAGTTGCAGCTCCTGAGTGAACTGCTCTGTCTCCATGTTCCAATCCTGGTACTGGACCGGGTTGCTGGACATGTCGATGTCTGAGGCCTGGCGCCACTCGTTTTCGATGTAGCCTGTGATGGACACGAGCGTGAAGTTGTCAAAGTCGACCCGAAGTTCAGCCCCGAGGTATGTATTCTCCAACTCGAGGTGTTCCCGGAAGTCTTTTCCTACCTTACGCGGATCAGAAGGGTTAGGGAGTGCACCGGCGTATACGGGGATGCCCACAAAGCTCTCGCGACGCCTCTGCGAATTGCGGCCTTTGTTTTCGAAACGCTGTGCGGTGAGTTTCAGTTGTGCGTTATCACCCAGGGCAAATCGGAGCTTCCCACGCACACTATGATTGTTGGTTTGATCACCATCGCTGCCGACGCTGTTTTCCTGATAGCCGTCGTCCAGATCCCGTATGTACGACAACCGTCCTGCAACCTGATCGCTGCCGGCATTGACGACACCCCTGAAACGCCTTCTGTCGTAGTTGCCGATTGTTACATCACCGAAGGCTTCGAAGCCCTCAACCGGATCATTGGTCACTACGTTGATCGACCCGCCCGTCGTGTTGCGGCCATAAAGGGTACCCTGCGGACCACGCAGAACTTCTACGCGAGCCATGTCCCACATGTCTCCCGGCATCGCTGACGGTTGGCCGACGTAGATTCCGTCCACGTGGTAGGCCACGCCCGGATCGAAACCGGCGACGAGCTGATCCGACCCGATGCCACGAATGTAGGCATACGTTACGGGCGACTGAGAGTTGGGGCTGATGACGAGGTTAGGCGCGGAAAACTGCAGGTCTTCCAGCTCGTCGATGCCGCGATCGTTCAGTGAAGATGTATCGTAGGCGGTAATAGCGATCGACGTATCCTGTACCGTCGACGCTCTTTTTTCAGCTGTAACCAGGATCTCTTCGATAATGTCCGTTCGCGCCTGGTCGGTCTGCGCAAGGACGGGAATTCCTGCGAATGAAGCAACCAGAAGTGAAATTACGTACAGGGACCACTGCTGCGATACCTTTGCCATGATAGCTCTCCACCTAACAGACGTTATATAACATACGTTATATTAAGGTGGGCTGGCAAGTACGCCTTGCAGGATCAGGCTGAGTACAGACGATCCAGGTAACTGTCGATGATGCTTGCTATCTGCTGAGAAGGCATACGTTTGCGGTCCATGAGGTATTGCACACCAATCCCATCGCACAAGGCAACCAGTGACTGAGCTTCGCTATCGGGATCCAGACGACTGTCCAGTTCGCCCAGCGCCTGCGACTCCTCCAGTAGACCGCGAATGCGCCCCAACCACTCACTATAACGGTTGTGTTCTTCTGCGCGCATTTCTTTGCTTTCTTCGGCGTGATACCACAACGCCATCCAGATACGCCAGCTTGCCACTGAACGATCGTCGTGTGGTAGAGCTTCATGCAACACGGCACGTAGTGCCGCCCTTCCCTTGTCGCTCTCGTGCGCTTCTACCATGCGTTGGCGCACTTCTTTGCCGTTTTCCTCGAGCACATGCCCGATGAGTTCTTCTTTGTTCTTGAAGTAATGAACCAGCGCGCCGGTGGTATATCCCGCGCGTTTTGCAACCGAACGGATAGTGGTCTTTGCGAGCCCCTCCTCAAGAATTGTCTGATAGGCCGCTTCTATAAAATCCTGACGACGGCCTGCATGGTCGACGATTTTCGGCAAGGTCGGGACACTCCAAATGGAGTATTAAAACATAGCCACCGGGTTAACTGGAGATCCGGTGGCGCCCGGCACCTTGAGTGCCGCGATCGTAAGCAGAAAACCCCAGCGTTGCAGTTCTTCACATTTTTCGGAGAGTTTTTGCGTGTCCAGATTGTGCAGAAGGGTCATGCCCATTCCACATATGCCGAGGTAGTGCATCGGCAAGGGCCAACCCGGGCACGTCCAGTTAGGCTGTGGATCGTTCATATAGTCGCTGCCGAGTACCGACACGCCCCTTTCGTGAAGGAACTGAATACATTCCGGATGAAGGCCCGGCATTCCTGTCTCCACAGGATCGAACAGCCCTTCGTCGACAACCCGGTTTTCACGGCCTTTGTGCACAATGAGCACGTCACCCGGCTCTACCTCGAGGTTCTGTCGTGCTTCCGCGCCCTCCAGTTCCGAACGGGAAATCCGATGATCCCCTTTGAGAAATTTCACACCATGTAGACCGGGAATATCGAGCACTACCCCGCGGGTGACAATTCCGTCAAACATCGGAGATATGTCGTTCTTAGTTGCTCCCGTGCTCTTTACGTCGCTCGCCGGATATCCGTTGTACATCTTGTGATCGACGAACACGTGACAAAGACCGTCGATATGAGCACAAGCCACTCCGTGGTGCTGAACGCCGATATAGTCGAGAGCAACAGACAGATCAGGGACGCCAGGATAGTCACAGTCATCACCCGCCCGGATCATTCTGTGCTCCGCCGGCCACATGTTGTGAGGCCCGGGGTCTACCGGCCAGTTGTTGCCAATGCCAAGTGTCTCACCTGTCACAACCAGGGACGCGGCTTGAAGGCGTTTCGCTGTATCGATGAGATTCAGGGTACCGGACTGGTCGTCATCACCCCAGCGACCCCAGTTACATACTTCCTGCCAGAGCTCATCACAATAGCGTTCGGTGACTTCCGGAAGGTCCTGCATGACACTCTCCTCAATCTGCCTCAACCTGCAAAGTGGTCTATCAGTTCCGCCCCGATGTAATCAATCGTGGCAAGGATGTCCTGTTGAGGTATCTCGCCCATCTGCACCAGGCACATCAGACGATCGACCCCGGTTTCCTGATAGCGGGACATCTTTCGGCGGCAGGTATCGCGGTCACCGATGATGAAAGAGTCCAGGTGGCTGAGCGTCTCATAGATTTCTTCATTGGAAATGTGCTCACCCGCAAACTCGCGCTTCATGAGCGCTACCACCGGATTTGGATCGTCCACATCGTCCGGATCAGGTATTTCAGCCTGAGCGAGGGCTGTAGTGGAAGGCGCAGAGCGGGGGTCAGTCTGCCCGCGGATATTGCGGTAGAAGATTTCCCGCGGAACCTGAAAAACCTTCGGTGCCGAGCTGACATACCACAGAGCAGAACGAGGGGCACCGCTCTCTATGGCCTCCTTGGCACTTCTGCGAACGTGAACGAAGGTGAACACGCCCGATTCATTGTTGGGATTCGGGGCATCGGACTGAGCGATAGCGTCACGGTAGCCTGCTAACATTTTACCGAACGCATCAACGGGGGCGAACAAAGTTGTAGCCAGAACGCCGACACCCAGCTGCCCGGCTCTTTTGAACGAATCCGGACTGGAACTGGTGTGCCATAGACGCGGATGCGGCTGCTGCACCACCTTGGGCTGTACATCGCGGTCTTCCACCTGCCACAGTTCACCGGACCAGCTGAAGGGAGACTCTTGCCACGCTTTTGGAAGCATCTTTGTGACTTCCACGAGATTGTCCGCAGCTTCTTCTTCGGTGATCTGAAAAGTCTCCCACTCTTTACCACCGGATTTCGCCAGCCCAACCTCAATCCTGCCGCTGCTCAGGTGATCGAGCATGGCCACACGCTCGGCAACGCGTAGCGGATGGTTGATTCCGAAGGGAACGAGGATGCCAGCATGCCCCAGACGAAGAGTTGAAGTCTCATGAGCGATGGCTTGCAGGATCATTTCAGGACAACTGCTGTAGCTGAAGTCAGGCGTGCAGTGGTGCTCAACCTCCCACCAGCAATCAAACCCAGCTCGCTCAGCCCACCTGGCCTGCTCTAACGACTCTTCAAGCAGCGTGCCGAACCCGCCATTTGCATCGCAATTGCGCTTCTGAATCTCTGAGAAGATGTCGAGCTTCATCCCACCCCCGTTTTATATATAACATCCGTTATAATATATTCGTTCGGGCAGGTCCAGCCTCTGGCTGCGACATCGGTTGTCCCCTCAAGACCTGCATCCAGACCCATCCGCTGAATACAACCGGGAAAGACTGGGTTAACTGATCAGGGAGACGACTCGCTCAACAATCTCATCGACATCCTCTATCGACGTATCAACCTCCAGGTCGTAGTCGCCAACCGGCTGCTTTGCCATCATTCCGCGCGCCAATCCCCGCACGGCCTGGGGACGATTCATCTCCCGGGACTCGAGCACCGCCAACGGCGCCGAGAGTCTGACCCAGTAGTTTGTAATCGGCTTGAGTGTCTCGACCCAGTCATCCCAGTCCGTTTTGTCATAAACGACAGTCTCACAGACCACGTTGACCCCCGATTCGGCAATCGACGCCACCGAACGATGAAAGGCACGAAATACACGCCGCCCATCAATACCCAGCTTGAGAGTCAGACCATCATCTGCGTCGCGTTCGTATACGAACCCTCTCTCAGCAAACGGTCCGCCATTTCCCTCGAATGACGCCCAGTCACGACGAAGTGAATCCGCAAACGCATCCAAACCGCTGAAGAGCCACAGAGAACCTTCACGCGTAAGCTCCGCCTGCAGCGCTGTTGCAATGGTTGATTTTCCCGCAGCAGCCGGACCAGTAACGGCGACCACCCTACCACTCATAAACGGATGCCAGGCTGAAAGGTGAGCCATTGGTCCACAAGCTCATCACCTCGAAACACATCGAGGTACTTCAACCAGCGAATGGCATCTGCTTCCCAGGGTTGATAGAAGATAAAGTCACCAACCTCGAGCGGGATCTCGGGCGACCCCAACCATCGGCCCTGGTTGGGCAACATGTTTATCAGCCTTGGTGGTGAAGTGTCGTCAGGTTGCATCGGGTCTTTGATCAAGGCGGCTGGATAGATCAGCGACCCCGGAAAGTCACCAGTGGTCATGAAATTCGCTACTTGAAGACCTGGATTCTCTGCAGCCAGACGAGGTAAGAAGCCGGGATCAAAAGGCGTTTCCGCCGGATCGATTCGCTTGAGTACCGGCGTAGCGAAAAAGGTCGCTGCGCGTAGCCTTTTCTCGGGAATGTTGTGGAAATTACTCGGGTAGAAGAACGCCGATCCCATCGCCACTTCGTTAACAGGCGTATCCACGTCATCGGTGTAGTATTGATACGTACGGCTCCCGCCGCTATTGAAGACTTGCGGACCCGCAAAGAGTTCGGGAAAGGCCTCTTCTCCCGTACGAACAAATCCTGCATATCGTTCCTGTACACGAGCGAATTCAACATCTGGTGTCAGCTGTCCCATCGCAGCATACGGGACATGTCCCTCGTAGCCCATTAACCCGGCAAAATGAAGGTGAGGGGAGGATTCGATCTGCTCGAGCGTCTCGAGTAGTTCCGCCTCACTTCGGGCACCCCCTCGACGCAAACCGACGTCTATCTCGACCGCAACGCTGATTAACTCACGACGTGACTCTGCCAACTGCGCAAACTCCGCCATGCGCGCAGTAGTATCAACGAGCCACCGAACACCACCCGCAGGATTGGGTTTCTGGCCAGTTGCATCAAGGGTGTCGAAGGTTCTCCTCGCTTCATCGACGGCAGCCGGTCGTCCGAGAAGGATGTCGACAGTGTCGCCGAATCTGAGCAGAAGATCCCGGACCATACCTTCAGAGAAAGCCATCACCCTGTTTGTATGTGCGGCGACCATCATGTACTCGAGAAGTTCGAGGCACGGAAGGCTTTTCGCAACTAAACGCAGGTTGATCTGCGAACCGAGAGCGTTCCCCACCATCTTCAGATTGTGGTCTACAGCATTCAGGTCAACCAGGGCAGTTTCGCGTCCGGCAGCATGTTCCCGCAGCTGGTCATTCCAGGCGGGAAAACGAGCCTCGTCTCGAGCAATTGGCTTGGTTTGGATCTTGTCTGTACAGAATCGCCCACCAGACTTCGGTAGAGTTTCACGTACGACGACTTTTGTCTGAGTAGATTCTGATTCAGCGTTTGTTTGGGCCGCAGCCAGGGAGCTGGCCACCAGGACAGCTGAATTTGTCATCCAGCGACGCCGGGACCGGTCCTCTAAATCGCTATCGTCGCTCATCATGGGTTTCCCGCGACATCACCTTCCCGTTTCCTACCACACAGAACGTTACTGGCTGTTCGGATTATGCACAAACGGCAGCTCTTCAAGGCGTTCCCGGTCCGGCTCAAACACAAGGACAATGCGCCCCGACAAGTGACGCCACGGAAACGGCTCGGAGGTGTATTTTCTTGCGATCCGGTCCATACCGGCAAAGTCATCGTCCGGGCGCCGATCTACGATCCGGCCCCTGAGTTGCAGCTGTATGTACGGATTGTCCAGATCCACGATGGATAGGGCGACCCGTGGCTCGTCGCGTGTATTCTTTGCTTTCTGCGTGCCTTCCCCGGTCCCAATCAGGACGAGGTCACCCTCGCGCTCAACCCACACGGGAGCGACTAAAGGCGCTCCGGACGGTAACACTGTCGCCATGTGCGCGTAACAGGGTGTATCAAGAATCTGCCTCGCAGTTTCCGATAGCTGAATACCCATCTAAATCTCCTCCGTGTTTCCTGACCATCCAGATGATCTCCTGCCTGTTCTCCACCAGCAACACCGATGAGGTCAGGTGGGCGTTGCTCCAACAAACTCGAGGATATCCCCCGCGATCCTCTCATCCATTGCAGCTTGCACGTGGCCCTTACCTTCGTAGATTCGAAGTGTGCAATCAGGGATCAGGGAAGCGGTCTCTTTTGCCAGTTCCTCCGGGAAGTAAGCATCTTCATCGCCACCTATCAACAGCACCGGCACAGTAATGCGTGGCAGGGCGTCTCGGGCGTCAAACGTACGTTCGGCCTCCGCTTCTACCATCACGTCGTTCGCTAAATGCTCATGAGAACTGCCAGCAGATAGTTTTGACAGCAGGCCGATCGACAGTCGCGCGAGAGCGGGAAACTTCGCATCCGGATACAACGTCCTGGACATGATAGCACCGGCATCATAGTGGCGGCCGTTTGCAATCGCCCTTGCATACTGTTGATCGATCCCTTCTGGATCAACAACCTCACAGGCAGCCACCAGAATGACAATGTGTTTGAAACTCGCCGGGTAATCGGCCGCCAGGACAAGAGCCAGCCACGCGACGCGTGGATGTCGTCGATGGCGCGGCGAACCACCAGCGCCACCCCCAGGGAAAGAGCTGCGAGCGCCATCTGCAGAACGCCGCT
>JANQFF010000497.1 GCA_028277965.1 Pseudomonadales bacterium | reverse complement strand
AGCCATGGCCCTCGTGATACGCAATCAGCTGGCCTCCACCGGGTTGCCAGTTCCCCGCCATGTCTTCTTCGGTGAGCATCGACCACGGTTCTGAGATTTCGATGTCGTCATCGTCCACGGTCACTTCGAAAACCTTGCCCTTGTAGCTGATCAGGAGCCAGCCCTCAGGTGTGGGGATCGGCTTGTCGAAAACCGGATCGTCGGTGACATCGAAGAACTGATCGCTCCGCACGCGTTCAGATTCGCTTCCGTCCGAATTCAGCCGGATGAGCTGTAGGGTGCCGTCTCCACACATCTGCAGAAATGCGCGGTCTGAAGTCGGGAAGTTGAGCGCACATCCCGGTGTCGATATTTCGGTGACGAATTTCTGGTCCTCAACGTCGACAATGGTGACAGACTGGGCTGGTGTCATATTGAAAACCGCCAGATGCCTGCGGTCATCCAGCAACGAGATGTAGTACCGGAAAGGCAGGGACGCGATTTTGTTGGGGACTTCAATTTCAGCTTTGGGGCTGAGCGTCGGTATGTCGTAAATTGTGACGACATCGGTTCTCGTCCCGCGGGTCAGGCGGGAGTAGTAGATTTCTGCCGCGTAGATCTCATTCTTTTCCCGATTGGTCTCGACGGCTGGCGTAAAACCCGGCACCGACAATAGCCCGTGCATGTCTCCGGTAGCGGCGTCAAAGATATATCCCGGTCCGAGTCCGTCGCGGACAAGAAACCATGTCGGCTGGGGTTCAGCCATTTCGTTCACACCCATGGTTTCCGGCTCGATGTTGGCGTATGCCGAACTGACCGCGAGCAGGCAGGCAAGAAAGATAAACCGGCGCATGATGCTCCCCTCAATGTCCCGTCTGCCGTTATAGTGAGCGTTCAGAGACGCGAAGGGAAGGGGTTAAACGTGGCGCAGAACGGGAAAAGTGTTGTCGGTACCGGGGGTGAGCTGCTGATGCATCAGCTGGTTGCCCAGGGGGTCGAGTATGCGTTCGCAAATACCGGCAGTGCGGAAGCCGGTTTTTTCGATGCTTTCCTGACCGTTCCGGGGGTTCAGCCGATACTGCTCCTGAATGAATCCCTGGTGTTGTCTGCTGCGGACGGCTACGCGCGGGCTGCACGCAAACCATCGTTCGTGAATGTGCATCTTGCGGCGGGTACGCGGCAGGGTTCGGGCCAGCTCTACAACGCTCACTTTGACGGCACCCCGATGGTGGTTACGGCGGCAATGCGTGACAACGGCAGCTTTGGCGATCACAACACACTTGGTGTCAGCAGCGGTTTTGCGCAGATGAACGCGGTCCAGGATGTGACAAAAAAGCGCTGGGAAATCCGTGACGCACGGGGCATACCCATGGCGACCCGCCGGGCGTTCAACGAAGCGCTCACGATGCCCTCGGGGCCTGTATACATGGCGTTTTCGGGCGAGGCGCTGGATGCTGAAGGTGTTGAGGGAGTCATCGAGCCCGGGCAGGCGCTGGAAACTGCACTTCATCCCGATGCCGGGACGCTCGCCAGGATGCATGATGCGCTCCTGTACGCGGATAATCCGCTGCTGGTGGTCGGTCCCGATATCCAGAATGCCGGTGCTCAGCAGGAAATCCTGGACCTGGTGGACAACTACGCGTTACCCGTCGCGGTCAATTTTTTCGACTATGGCTCGTTTCCCCGGGCGCATCCGAACTTCCTTGGGATGGTCGACTTTGTCGAACGGGAACCGTACGACGTGGTTTGCTGTGTGGGTTTCCGGCCCAACACGAGGGCAAACCCGACGGATGACCGGTTCTCCGGCGCCTTCAAGATTGGCATGGGCCATGATCCGTCGATGCTCGGTGGCTCCTTCAACTTCGACCTTGGTTTGTGGTCGAACGTCAAAACGTCGCTTGCGGCGTTGAACGCTCTCTGGAACCCCGCTGATGCCAATCTTCAGCACCTTGCCAAACGCCGGACCGATCTCGCAGCGAAAGGTGAGGCACGTCTTGCCAAACAGACTGACGATGCGCTGAAACACTCGAGCGACAATCCGATCCACCCGAACTTTCTCGGTAATCGGATGGCGGAAGTCCTCGCTCCGAATACGACGATGGTGTCAGAGAATTTCAATGCGGCTGATCATCTCATGCCGTTTGGTTTTGCGAAGGATGACTGGCGGCTCGTTCGTACGTACGGCGGCAGTCTCGGCTACGGTGTTGGTGGTGCGGTTGGCGCGCAGTTGGCTTCTCCGGACCGTCCGGTGGTTTTGAGCATCGGAGACGGATCGGTTATGTACTCGTCCTCCGGTTTCTGGTCCATGGCACGGTATGGCCTGCCTGTGCTGACAGTGGTCTGGAACAACATGCAGTACCAGACCGTGCGGACCAATTTCGCGCGGTGGGGTGGAACAATGAAGGAAGAAAACCGATATCCGGAGACGTATCTCGGCGACCCCGCGATCGATTTTGTGCTCCTTGCGAAGGCCCAGGGAATCGAAGGGCAACATGTCCATAGTCCCGATGAACTGGACGATGCACTGAAGCGTGCGCGGGAAGTTCAGGCGGCGGGTGAGCCCTACTTGCTCGACGTTCATATTACCAATGTGGGGGCCGGTGCCGACCAGAGCTGGTACAAGGAATTCAGACTGCAATCCTGAAACTACAGAGTGGTGCTCGAACTTACAGGGCGAAGAAATTATGCATCGATATGGCGCTAACTGCTGATTCGTTCCCCGTCAATCCAGACTTCAACCTGATCGTCTCTTGCATCCAGTCGCACGACCGAGCAGGGTGATGTGATCACCTGGGCTTGAACCGTGCCCCGAAGTGGGGTTTGCCACGTGTAATTCAGATGCACAATCTCACCTTCAACACGGGCACCAATCAGTTGTAGGCTGTAGCCGGGCGTGGGCTTCTCCCCCGCGTAGACAACATATAGATGGTGGTCAGCGTTGCTTTGGTTCTTCGCGGGGGGATGGTTGAGTAGCATTGAACCGAGTATGTGGGACATCTGTTGATAGCTGATGCGCGTCACCCCTGGATTCACGGCCTGGCATCGGGCGTGGTTGGCCACCTCCGCAACGTTGATGGTGGCCGTATTGCAACCCGCAAGCACAATCAGTGTAACTACAGCGAATGCGATTTTCTGATACAACATGCTACTCAGGCACCGTTTTGCGCAAAGGTATGCCGTTGGGGTTCTGTCGGGTGGACGCCGCCTGAGCATCGGGCGTCAGGTTTACCCGATAGCTCGATTCCAACTCCAGGCCAGACAAGTCGGCATTGATAGACAGAAATTCCGGGGAATCTAGGGTGGGGTAAGCACCGCAGGCCTCGCCAGCGTCGCACAAAAGCGAATCGTCATCCGCGTCGGTACCCGTGAACAGACGGTATTGCCCCGCGGGTACGTCGCTGAATGTGAACGGATATTCACCGTCTACGACGGGGGTGACGAACTGTTCAACGGTGTCACCTTCAGAATCCACCAGGACCATGTAGTGCAGGCCGGCGTCTGCGGTAAGGTTGGCATTCAACACCTGCATGATGACGCTGACCGTCACATCATTGGTATCAGACTGAATATCGAGGTTTGCCTGGTAGGTGCCTTCAGCAAGCCCGGTGCGATCAACGTTGAGTTGATACTCACCTAACCCGTCACTGGAGCCCGGCGCTGTTACGGAGAGCCAGGGCTCGCTGCTGGTGACGCTGTTGACCTGTATGGATCCTGTGCCCGCGTTCACCAGGTTGAGGGCGAGCCGATTCACGAAAGCGCCGAGATTCAGGGTGCTGGCAGAAGCGGACAGTACCGGTCCCGGGTCGGTACCCTGGCCGCCGGCCATGAGTTCAGCTGCTGTAACTGCTTTGTGTGCGTTGATCAGTCCGTGGCCGAACAGGTCGTCACGACCTGCGTCGCCCAGATCGTCGGAGATTTCCCCCGCGAGTAGCGCACTGTTGAATTCGGCCGGTGTCATTGTCGGATGCACAGCTTTCATCAGTGCCGCCACCCCGGCGACATGTGGCGCTGCCATGGACGTCCCGCTCAATGCTGCGTAACCGAATTCGATGACGGAACCGCTGTCGTCGCCCATGGTGGAAATCACACCGTCGACGATACCATCGCCGTTCAGATCTGAAATGTTGGAACCGCCGGGGGCTGCAACGTCGATTGTGGCGCCGAAGTTAGAGTAGGAGGCGGCTTCATTTGTGATCGTGGTGGCGCTTACGCTAACCACTCCGTCATAAGCGGCGGGATAGCTTGGTAGTGAGGCTGAATCGTTACCGGCGGCGGCCACGATCAGCACACCGGCTTGGATCGCTTCCGTATAGGTGTCTTGTTCACTCTGGGACGAAAAGGTACTGCCAAGGCTCAGATTGATGATATCAGCTCGTTGGGCGGGTACGGTGCCGGAATTATTGCTCAAGCCGGCTGCAAAACGTACTGCCTGAACGACATCGAAAGTTGAGCCACCATCTTTACCCAGTGCCCGTAGCGGCATGATGCGGGTGTTCCAGGCGACGCCACTTACGCCCGTGCTGTTGTTGGAGACGGCACCCACCGTACCGGCGACATGGGTACCGTGAAAGCTACTCGAACCTCCGAAGTTTCGGTCGCCGGGATCGTTCGGGTTGTCGTCGATGCCATCGCCGTCCAGGGCGCGTTCCGCATCGCTAATGAAGTCGTAACCCGGGACCGTTTTTCCGGCCAGATCCGGATGCGCCAGCAATACGCCGGTGTCCACGACCGCCACGATTACTTCGGACGTGCCGGTCGTAATGTCCCAGGCCAACGGCAGGTTAACCGCGGGATAGTGCCACTGTGATCCGAAGAAAGTATCGTCCGGCGTGGCGAAGCTGTGCACCAGCATGTTGGGTTCCGCATGAGCCAGATGGGGATCTTGCTTGAGTTCCTTGAGTGCGTTTAGGGTTCTGATGCGACGGATCTGGTCGGCGGTGACGAGGCCATCCGGCGGTATGATTGAGGAAACATCGGTCATGCCGATGCCTTCGGCGATGTTAAACAACCCGGGTGATGTGGAGTGTGGATGCAGGTTGTGTTGGGCATTCAGATGAAAGCGGCGCGTCCGTATTTTGCGAGCCGATGCCCGCGGGCCGTACCTTCGTGGTTTCACAATCAGTTCACCGGCAATGAAAGGATCGCTAAGTCGCGTCGGTGGCCGTGGCGTTGTGGCGGCAGACGGATCCTGTCCGATAGCCAGTACGTAATTACTGGCGCCGCTCACAGGAAACACTTCCACGTAGTACGTACCACCGGTCGCGACCTGCAGCGTTTCGGTGCCTCCTGTACCGATGGAGCCATCCACCAGGCTCTGACCCGCGTCCCAAAGGCGCAAGTCCAGATCTGCGTCCGCTTCAGCGATGGTCAGGACAATGACTTCGGCGCCCGCCAGACTAACCTGATAATAATCTCCCGGATCGCCGCTAACTCCTAGCAGACCGGTTTGTTCCCCGGTCCCCGGCATGTTGGCGAAGCCGCCGAGAATGACGGGGGAGGGGAGAGGCTGGGCTTCGGCAAACGAGTTATTGGATACCACCGTTGTGTTGCGGTCATTTACGTCCCCATCCACCGCTGAGGAGTTGAGGATTTTTACCGTTCCGCTCACCGTTGCTGTGGTTACTGCCGTCTCGACAGTGATACTTCGAGACGTCATGGTTTGGGCACCGTCGTTGTCGACAACCGCCAGTGTGATAGTGAACGACCCCGGATCGGTAAATGTATGCTGGGCTACCACGCCGATGGCGTTTGTGTCATCGAAATCCCAGGTATATGTAGAGATTTCGCCATCAGGATCGCTCGAACCGGACGCATCCGCTGTGATCGTTAGCGGTGCGGGGCCGGATGTGTCGCTGATGGTGAAACTTGCCTGGGGCGGTTGATTGGGCGGTGGTGTGGGATTTGGGGGGACGGTGTTGCCACCACCGCTACCACCACCGCCACCTCCGCAGGCGCCCAGAGCAACGGCTATACAAATGCTGTGCGCCGTATGCGCAAGAAGCCTGCGTCTGCGGTTGTTATGCATAAAGATACTCCTGATAGACTTCTGCGCGCAGGACTTCAACTAAACCCGATGAATGAACTGTTGGCAGACCGTAAGGTCCGGTCTCATATGCCCCGCTGATAGGGTAGGACACTCTAGAGAGTGAAAGGGACAACGCATCCCACCTTTGATCTTCACGACTCATGTCTGCTATTAGAGCAATTTCCGGGTCAAGAATATGGTATTGAGTTCTCGTAACACAACGGTGCCGACCAGAGCTGGTACAAGGAATTCAGACTGCAGACATAGTGTGTGAACTGATAATCTAGGCGTTCGTACGAACAATTGGGCAATCGAGATGAGTGAGTGGCAGATAAAGCGCCTATCCGGGAGTCTGGGAGCTGAGGTGAGTGGCGTGGATCTCGGGGAGCCGAGCGACGCCGACATCGCACGTGTCAAAGAGCTCCTGATCGAGCATAAGGTGCTCTTTTTTCCGGGTCAGACGATCAGTCTCGACCAGCACGTCAGTCTGGGCGAACACTTCGGCAAGATAGAAAACCATCCGAATCTCAAAAACCCTTTTACGGATCACCCCGGCGTATTTGAACTCGCCGCCACCCAGGGTGGTATCGCGGATGAGTGGCATACAGATATCACATTCGAGGATCAGCCCTCGATGGTGTCGGTTCTGCATATGGTGAAGTGCCCCGATGTTGGCGGCGACACGATGTGGACCAGCCTCGAGCAGGCGTATGATGAGCTTTCTGAGCCGATGAAGGTCATATGTGAATCGCTCACCGCCCTGCATGACGCGCTGCCGCACAACAGACCGGACAAAATGGCCATCCATCCTGTGGTCAGGGTGCATCCGGAGACCGGCAAAAAATCGCTTTACGTGAACGAACACTTCACCCGCCGACTCGTTGAACTCAACTGGAGTGAGAGCCGCGCGCTCCTGAACTACCTGACCGAATGGGTGAAAAACCCGCGGTTTACGGTTCGTTACAGCTGGACACCGGGCACCGTTGCCATCTGGGACAATCGCTGTACGCAGCATTTCGTCCTGAATGACTTCGAAGGCGAACGCATCATTCAGCGGGTCACCGTAATGGGAGACGAGGTAACCGCCGCGCAACCACCGGTCTATGAACCGTATGTCCGATCGGGACCGCTGTCAGCAACCAGCCGGCACGACAGACAGCTGATGCTGTATTTCAAGGAACGCGGAGAGGTCGACGCGCAACCCGAACAGCTCAATTCCAAAAACGGCTGAGTGAATCGCGGCTAAAGTAAGTCGCTTCGCGCCTTTGCTAGTTTTTCGCTTACGAAAAACTCGGTAAGGAATAGGCCACAAAGGCCTATGCCGGCAGCGGCATTTAGCCGCGATTCCTTACTGTTCTGCCTGTTTCAGGAGATCTTCAACCAGTTCGTTGAACTCCGAATTGAACTGGTCTCGATATTCCCTCCAGTGGTTCAGCAGGCTGACATCCTCCTTAAATGTCTGAGACATCAGGGCTTGAGTGCCTCGCCAGGTCTCTTCGCTGAGACCGCCTGATCTGTATTGCGAAATGTTCGTCTGCCAGACGCGTAGAACGGTTCTGTAAAAAGCCTGCAAACGCACAAATTCGGCTGGAGTCAGTTCTTCCCCTGTCCTTCCCTTGGCGAGCACGTCCGCAAACTCACCATTCGACGCGATCATGAGTTCGACAGCGGCGAAGCCGTTCTGGAAGTTGCTCTCGGTCTCAAGCTGTGTCGCAACCGTATTCTGACGAATCTGATAAGCGAGATAGGCAAGTGTCAGGATCACGCCGATAGCGCCGAGCACTTCTCCCACGGCTCCGATTGCTTCCCAGTTCATGGATTCCGCTCCATGCCGCCTAACCCGGATCTATCCGGTGAATCGGCACCATCATCGCATCGGGGTGGTTACCTGACTCAACTGTCTCGTCGACGTCGCGTAACATTCGTGGCATGTAGATCGGGCGGGCCACATCGTCAAACCACCTCGATCCGCCTGGGGTCGCAATCAGCGAAGAGTACCAGCGGAGGTAGGCCTGGTAGGTGTCGTCTTCCAACTGGCCGCTTTCGTGCCTTGCATACACTGCCTGAAAGAACAGTGACTCCTTGTTCATCGCAGTGTGGAAGTACGCGATCTGGTCGTAGTCTATGTCAGGATATCGACGAAGAGCGGCTGACATCGCGCGAGCAACGGGGGGGTTACCGTAGTAGTCGGACACCTCCCGGTATTCGGTTGCGACTCTCTCTCGACTCGCCAATTCAAGCGCCCTGGTATTGGTCCTGATTTGCATCGCCAGATAGACCAGCGTGACCAGAACCGCAATGCCGCTTACGAAATCACCGATGTTGCCTAAGGCTTCAATGTTCATTTCGGACGACTAATAAACGACGATACATCTCACCTCGATACTCCAGCGATCGGGTGCGTCAGCAGGTGTGTCTTCTTCGACAAACGCACTGTGGAAGCTGAAGGTACACGGTGCATCCGGGTCAACAGCATCTGCTGCCTCTCCATTGCTGGTGGCTAGCGGGCCAGCAGAGTCCCATTGTTTGATGATCAGCGCTTCGTCCCGGGTGACGGAGGGGTAATAGTAAAACTTGTGGCTGGGAGAGAACTTCGCGAAGTAGTTTTCGCCGATCCGGTCCGCGTAGTGAATCTCGAAAACGACGAGGTCTTCGGGTGCAACGGTCTGGCCGTCGCAGAGAGCAAGAGGGTGGGTGGCAACGGGCTGGTCGTCGATGTTCCGCCAGACATTGATGATCGCAAAACGTCCGTCGTTGAGAGCCTTGTTCGCGTCCGCTTCGCTGATCAGACTTTCGTCTGCTGCGAGTATCCCCTTAAGCGTATCGTTACCGCCAGGTGGTAGTGTCAGCTGCAGAAGCCTGTCGGGCCCGCTGCGCAGGGTGTAGTCACCGTGAACGACGTGCGCGGGATCCTGAACGTCCTGCCCGCCGGTGATACGTCGTTTGGCTTCTTTACCGCCCGCTGAGCGGATGTTGTGATCGAATGCATAAGCCCTGGCGCCGGTCAGTTTCGAGACCAGCGCTTCGCAATGCGGGTAGTAGTTTTCGATGACGGAGGTGTGATCCATGAAATCGACTGTCATCTCGAGCGGCGCGGCGAGCAATTCGAACCCGTTCCGTTCGCAGGTCATTGGCGAAGCCTGATGCCTGGCATCTACGACATCGAGAACGTGGGAGGCGAGGTCCACGCCTTTGCTTTCAGCGGTGTTGCCGTCGGTGTCGCGCACCATGAGAACCTGGCTGTTGCGCCACAGTGAGGGTTCGGTGGCTTCGGACAGGAAGTTGAAGGTGCCGTTTGTAGTCTCACTCATAGTTGTTTTCCCGGATTTAAGAATCGCGGCTGAAGCCGCTCCTACAGAAAGATCTTCCTACCTTTGTAGGAGCGGCTGAAGCCGCTCCTACAGATAGATCTTCCGGCTTCAGCCGCGATTGTTTAGCCTACTCGACCTGCTCGCAGCTCGGTTACATGATGAT